>JAAUPA010000350.1 GCA_012034615.1 Leptolyngbyaceae cyanobacterium CSU_1_4
AAGATTAAGTAGCGATCGCAACTCCTTTAAAAGGGCGACTTCGAGGGCAGCGCTGCTAGAAAGACCCGCGCCAATGGGCACTGTCGAGGTCACAAAAATATGGAGGGGCGGAATTAAAAATCCTTCAGCCTGCAAGACACCGATGCAGCCCCACAAATAGCTGGCGAACCCTTCAGGCGGACAGTCAAAAGGTGCTACGCTAACCTTCTGGGCTAATTCTTGAGAATAAAAGTGTTGCTGATGATCTCCACTCAATCCCAGCGATACGGTAGTTTGTTGTGGAATAGCAGTGGGTAATACGAATCCATCGTTGTAATCCGTATGTTCTCCGAGTAAATTAACTCGTCCGGGGGCGCTTGCTTCAACCTGGGGAGGCTGATTAAAGATTTGCTGAAAATTCATTTTCAAGAGTCCAGTCTTAGGGGAAGGGGGCGGATCGCGTCCTGCCACACTGACCATCGGCCAATGAGAATCAACCGTCAAATTTTCCAACATTCCATCGGCATGAATAATGAACGTATCTTCGATTTTGGCTGCGGGTAAACTTGGGTTCCAAGCGATCGCTGTTCCTAGAGCCAGCCGCTCTGCGGTGGTCGGAAGGGCCACCACTTCCCGCGCCAAATAGCCTGTGGTGCCCCCTTGATGATGGTGCCGAATCGCTTGAGGGCATCCGAGTTGGTCATAAGCTTGGGCGATCGATCGATACACCTCATTTAAGGGGGTATTGGGCTGCGACTGGTTCAGCGCCACAGCTTCGATTTCTCGGACTTGTTCATGCCGTTCAGCTTCAGCAAAGGGCAGAGCGCCAAAGTGAATAAAACGGGTGAGATTGGCGTATAGACCCGCCTTTCGCGCACAAAAAACCATCATGGCGACTCGCCCGATCGGGGCTTCGGTGGGCAGCGGATGGCGATAAAGGGGTAAGCGGTGCTCTCCTGCCACTAAAATTAAGGCGGGGTGCAAGCCTCGTGACCACATTGCCCTTGCCCCTGCTCCGGCGAGTTCGGACTCTGTCCAGGTAGGTTGCGCTTGAGACAAGGCTTCGGTCATGGCTTCGCTGGCAAGCTGTCCAACCTGACGGTAGCGATCGACCTCAATGGGCCGTAAAGTTCGCTTGTGCTGGATGAGCGAGGCTGGCAGAGCGGTTTCGCTGGAACCCCGATCGCTCAAGATCTTGCCATTATTGCTTGCTTCCTGCACAAAGGTTGTCCGCTGGTCTGGGTCTGCCCAGGGATTGACCTGAAGCTGAAAGTCGGGCGGTAGTTGCTCATCGATTAAGCGTTGTGCCTCAATTTCATCCGTCAGAATCCAAGCTTGGTGCGGGGTCACCAAAACTTCTGCAATGCCCGTTTCGGCTGCCAGCAAAACGCTGTTAGAGGCACCTCCGGTTGCCCACGCAAACCAATCTGTGCCTTGTAAGCGGATGGCAGCAGCGCGGGTTTCGTGCAGAGCTGCTCGGATATGAGCTAGCTTCTCGGTAATTTCTGGTGTTGAGAGGGTCATTCTGAAAGAGTGGGTTCAGGGTTGAAATCGAGGTTGAGGTCGATCGCCACAGCTTGAAGTTCTTTTGCTTTTTCTTCGGGTAAGGCATCATTGGCAAACATTCCGGCTGCCAGTTCGGTGCCTGCTAAATATTTAAGGCGATCGCGGGTGCGATAAGGCGGATAGAATTCTGCGTGGAAGTGCCATTCGGGATGGGGCAAACCATCGGTGGGAGCTTGAAACCACGCCATGAGGTAAGGGAAAGGACGAGACCACAGCCCATCAAACTTGAGGGTAATGGTTTTGATCGCTTTCGCCAAACTTTGGCGTTGCTGCGCCGATAGGTCTGAAAATCCGGTCAGGGGCTGAAGCGGAGCAAGCCAAACTTCATAGGGATAACGGGCACAAACCGGGACAAAGGCGATCGTCCACTGATCGTGATAGAGAATTCGGCGATTGTCTTCTATTTCTTGAGCCATTAAATCTTGTAAAAGTCCGCGCCGATGGTGTTGGTAGTACGCTTGCTGAGTGGCTAACATTCGCGCTGGAACGGGTGGCACGAACGGATAAGCGTAGATTTGACCGTGGGGATGGTGTAAGGTAACGCCGACTTCAACACCTTTATTTTCAAACGGCAAAACGTACTGAATTTGCGAATGAGCGCTGATTGCCAGGGTGCGATCGCCCCAAACTTGCAGCAACAGTTCGAGATGATCTAGGGGCAATGAACTGAGGGAAGCCAAGGGATCTTGGGTAAAAACGACCACTTCGCAAATGCCCTGAGCAGGCAGCGTTTCGACTAGATGAATAGGCGGCTGATGGGCGGCGATCGTTAGGGATGGAAAGCGATTATCGAACACTGCTACATCGTAAGCACCCTCTGGCAATTCAGTGGGAAACTGAGGATTTTGCGTGGGAGCAAGGGGATTGTATTCTGGCGGCGGCATAAATGTCCGTCCTTGGCGATGGCTGGCAAAAGCAACCCATTCTCCGCGCAAAGGATGCCAGCGGAGATGGGGATTAGCCTGCACAGGTTCGGAGCTAGGGCTGGGGGCAATGATGCCCTCAGGGATGGGGAAGCGACTATAGAGCGTCAGCGATCGACCATCTGGCTTGAGCAGCTTTTGAACATACATGTTGATTCAGTGTCATTGCTGAAAACCCAATCTAGCCCCAAGGTAACAGATTTGCTATGAGTGTGAGTTTAGTGGGGGCATATCTAGGAGTCAATGGCACTGAGTGCCGAGGTGAGGGGTAAGGGGAGAGAGATTCCAAGGAAGTTCGGGGTCCTCGAGGGGATGGGAGAGGGAAGGACGGGTTGCTTGGTGAATAGCGTGGAGGGGGAACTTGGGAGTGCGATCTGCAAAGAGGAGACCATTGGCTTCTTGGAACGTATCGGTGAACTGAGTGTAACAGAAGCCGCTAAAGAGTTGGAGCTGATTGACAGTTTCCAGAAGGAGGCTATATCGGCGTTGAAGGTCGGCGGGGTTGGGGGAGCGACTATAGCCCCAATCCTGAAGTTGGGAGTTCGGGGGGGTATAAGCAATGCCCCCGAACTCAGTCAGCATAATGGGTTGCCCTAGATGGGGATAGCCATCGAGAGTGAGGACTCGACCGCCAGGACGGTGGCGATCGAACAAATCGGAAAGTTTAACTTCCGGCCCATAGCGAAGGGCAAGACGGTCGGGTTGATTTTCGTAGTCATGGATAGCAAGGATATCTGTTGCCGCACTTTTCCCAACCATCATTGCCAATGACGGGTCGGGTCGGGTCAAGGGTTTTGGTGAGATGATAAAGCGCCTGAACATAATTGCGATGGGCGGGAGTAGCGCTGAGGTCTGGAACGCCCCAAGACTCATTAAAGGGAACCCAAACGACAATGCAAGGGTGGCTAGCATCGCGATCGATGACCTCAGTCCATTCACGAGTGATCCGTTCCACTGCTTTAGGGGTAAAGCGATAAGCACTAGGCATTTCCTCCCAAACGAGGAGACCCAGGACATCTGCCCAATAGAGGAAGCGGGGGTCTTCAATTTTTTGGTGTTTGCGAACGCCATTAAAGCCCATCGCCTTGACTAGCTCCACATCGCGGCGGAGGGCATGGTCAGAAGGGGGCGTAGAGAGAGACTCTGGCCAATAGCCTTGATCAAGCACTAGGCGAAGATAGTAGGGTTGCCCATTCAGCATAAAGCGATCGCGCTGAATAGAGACTGTGCGCATGG
>JAAUPA010000351.1 GCA_012034615.1 Leptolyngbyaceae cyanobacterium CSU_1_4
GGGAGATTGAGGAGGGCATCCAGATGAAAGTTCATGGTCGAGGCTCGATTAATCGTATCAAATTATACCACTAACACCGTCATCCCAGAAGAGCCTTCCTTATTGGGACTTAGATCCTGTTCTACCTAGTGAAAGCCTACCAGGGCAACGCTATAGGCTGGTGTTAGTGCATGGCAATCTTAGACGGGCTATCCCGATTCAGTTGCATCCTGATGAGGGCGATCGTCTATTTGAGGCAGTGAGGGCGATCGAGTGTGATTGGGCGCTGGATTTGGATAAGACTGGGCAGCTTTGCAGCTCTGAATCAGAGGCGGCGGTGACAGTGTTGGTTCGAGCGTTGGTGGGAGGTGGCAACGATGCGTAACGTCACTTTAGACCGTGAATTCAAGACTGATGTAGGCGGGGTTGTAGCTCCAAAAGCCCAGCTATCCTTCCTGGAAGAATGGAGGGCAAGTGGGGTTAAGGACTCCATCACTTTAGCTAACGTTCGTTACTACGAAGGGCGTGAAGCTTTAGCCCTCATCACAGAACACGCGATCGCCCAGCGTCAGAAGGTGACCAGCTACGCAACGGAACCCGCTAAAAACATCTTGAAGCGGAATGAAAATGTAGAAGCAGGCGGATGGTTCGTTGCTGGGCTTGACCCGCTCAATAATGGAGAGCGGATGGAATGGGGGCAATTTAAGCCTGTTGTTCCTCGCATCGATTCCACTAATGGCAAACCGATCAAATACCAAAGCCCGGAAGGAATGGAAGCAAGGGCAACCTTCCTGAAAGATCCTGATCACCCAAATTTTTGGGCTGATGTGATGGCTGATTGCTCCATCGTCGTCTATATCTGCGAGGGGGCAAAAAAAGCAGGTCTGCTGTTGTCTTTAGGATATGCAGCGATTTCTATTCCAGGTATTTGGATGGCAGGGCGTTGGAAGGATAAGCACGGGCGATTACCAAACCCTCACCTCATCCCAGAGCTGGCAGCGTTCGCACAGGCAGGGCGTAAATTTGTCTTTGTGTTCGATGAAGACGAGAAGCCAAAGACCAGAAGGGACGTAGCGGCGGCGATTTGGCAGACTACAAAGCTCTTATTTGCTAAAGGTTGCGAGGTTGCAAAGACCCATTGGAACCCTGAAGAGGGGAAAGGAGTAGATGACCTTTGGGCGAACAAAGGCACGGATCGGGTTCATGAAGTTTTGGCGGCGGCGGTGGCTCCGGTTTCAGGGTGGACTAGAGATCAGACCATCGCAGCGCGGCTTAAGCAATTTGAAGAATATGCTGAGCCACTTCTGAAAATAGACTGTGAACTTACTGAAACCAAAACCCGCAAAGTCCACTACTACAACGGTTATTGCCCTCAGTTTGTAGACGCGCTAGTGAATGCCGTCCCTACTATTGGGGTTCGGGGCTGGCTTGGGTCTGGCAAGACCGAAGCGGCGATCGCCTCACTTCTGGGATGGATCAGAGAACGCCTTTCGGGGAAAGAAGCAAATTGTTTGGATTAGTGGGCGCAACGGGCTTCTAAGACAGACAGAGCAACGGGCTATGCAACGGTTTTTAGCAGAAGCGCTAGGAATGCCCGTCTACTTTTATCAGGACGATGTGAAGCTTCACCGTGAATGCTAGAGACTGGTCAGGAAGGTCTATTCCTGATGTGCTACGAGTCCCTAAGCGACTACCACACCGGGAAAGTCGATTTTAGTAATGCCGTTGTCGTTGTTGATGAATGGGCGGGTGTACGGGCTGAAATTATTGGTAAGTCTGTCATGCCAGAGTTTGAGCGGATTCTTACCGAAGCTCAGACCGTTGTTGCTCTAGATGCTTTTTGGGTGATGCAGATTGCAATATTCTTTCCACCTACCGGAAGGGCGATCGCCTCATCCTGGATCAGGCACCCAGCAAGTCACCGAAGTTTATGAAGTGGATCGAAACTCGCACTAAGGCAGGTGATATCAGCTTCGACCATTCCGGCGTGGCGTTAACTATTTTTGATAGTTGGTTTCCAGTCTCCAAGCCTGACGATCGCTACATCGTTGTCACTGACAACCGAGTAGCTGCTAAGTCAGTTTACGAATGGGCAATCCGGGTGATTGGGCTGAAAGAATCAGAGGTGATATTGGTCTGCTCTGAAACTCCAGAACAGAATAGGCTCTTCATGCCCGATCCTGATGGATGCATTGGGGAAGGTGTGCGGCTAGTCATTCTCACACCTACGGCTCAATCAGGGCTTGACATTCAAATCCCTTTCACTGCTGGCTTGGGGTTGTTCTGTGGGGTCGTTCCTGGTACGCAAGCTTTGCAGTTGATCGGACGGGCGCGGCAATGTGGGGAATGGTTTGTTTCTGCCCCTAGACGGGCAATCGATGAAGGTGAGGGGGCATTTGATGAAGTCAAGCTGCAACGGTGCTTATCGAGGTTGCCAGAGGCGCTACAAGAGGTAGGTGCGGCAATTGGCAAGAAAAGTGATGGTTGGGCTTTTTGGCAACGCGAGATCGGCAAAATTTGGCAACAGTTCAACAGTGAAGCTATTCACTGGCTACTGAAAAAGTATTATGCGTCGGTTGAGACTGTTGAACTGATGGCACGGCGGCAAGACTTTAAGAGGCAGGTGTCAAAGGTCAAAACGCGCGAAGCTGAGCAGGTTTTATCCGGTAATGGAGAACATGGGGCATCGCTTCGAGAAGACGAAAAGCTACCCTATTACGATTCTGAGGTATGGGACTACAAGCTTGCAGAAGAGACAGAGAAGTATCCAAAGGTATACGCCGCACTCATTGACGCTTACGAAAGTGGTGATGAAGCAACAAGAGAAGATGCAATCATTACAACCAAAACGTTCTTAAACAAGCGTCAAATGGACAGCTTAAAGAACTATATTCAAGCCGAAGAACCCAACGAAGACGATGATCAGGCATTACAGGAAAGACAGGCAGGATATACAAACTACTCTTCCAGTCATTTCAAAAAACTCCAGTATCAGGAGCTTTATCGATCATTGGGCTTGGTGAGTCTGGCAAAACTGAAGCGCGGCGGCAAGCTTAATCTAGACCCAAACGAGAATGCTTTCAATGAGAACACCCCTAGAATTCAGAAACTTTGGCAGAGCTTCCAGAAAAATTCTAGGCTCCGTAATCTGTTCCCCATAGTCGAAACCATTCAAGATTTCTTCAAAGTCGTTAAATCTGCCATGAGCTATTTAGGCTTTCAAAAACAGGGCGGCACGGTTCGGGTAAAGGTAGATCAGCCAGCCCCTAACGGCACCGACCGCAATGGACAGCAACGGTTTTCTAACACAGCGCCTAAATACTTCGTTGGTTGGTTCATCAGGGCAGAGTCAGGCACAAAGTTCTTTTGTGAGAATTTTGAGATGATCATTAAAGCTGTGCGCGATCGCTGACCATTGAGCGGGAAAACCGTGGTAGTAAATCCAAGGACAAAAAACAGCAGCGCTCTTCAGGGCAGAAATGGAGGGCACCAGAATGACCCCAGACTCGAATCATCAGATCATCGCTCAAATGGCGCTTGATCTTAAATCAGTTCAGGCAAAACTCGATCGCCTTGAATCCTTAGTGTCTGGCTCTGCCAACTTTACCGAAGGCTGGGCAACCTCCAAAGATGCGGCGGCGGCGCTCCGAAATGAGGGGATTAAGTCTGCCAAGCATCTAGGGAAACTTAGGGCGGCGGGTGCTTTCGATGGCTCTAAGGCAG
>JAAUPA010000053.1 GCA_012034615.1 Leptolyngbyaceae cyanobacterium CSU_1_4
GTGAACAGCAACTAAGGAAGTAGAGCAGCCTGTTTGAATACCACAGCTTGCCCCGCGCAGGTTGAGCTTATAGGAAACACGGGTTGGCATCAGTCCCATGACGTTGCTAATCACTGCTTGCACCCGGTCAACTGATTGCCGTAAGTGGGCGTTGGTGTGTAGGTTAATTAAATAACTGTTGAGAGCAGCTCCCGCGTAGATAGCGATCGCGCCTTCGTAACGTTGTGGATCGTAGCCCGCATTTTCTAGGGCAGACCAAGCGCATTCTAGAAAAATTCGATGCTGTGGGTCGAGAATTTCGGCTTCACGGGGAGAGTAGCCAAAGAAGGCGGCATCAAATCCATCGATATCTGCCAGACTAGAATGGGCATTCACATAGTGGGGATGATTGAGTAAATCTGGATCGACTGCCGTGGTTTCAAGATTTTCTTGAGATAGAAATTGAATGGCGTTAACACCGTTACAAAGGTTTTGCCAAAACTGTTCTACGGTTTCTGCTCCTGGAAATCGTCCTGACATTCCAACGATCGCAATTTTTTCTTGCTGATCTTGTTCAACTCTCTCTAGTTTTTCACGTGCTTCTTTGAGCGCCAAAATCACGCGCTGAGAGGTATCTAAATTGTGGGTGGCATTAAAACTAGTCATTTTTAGTTTCGGCTTAATAAGGTTTCTAATTCTATTAACTCTGCAAGAATCGATGATTCTACTAGTTCGGCTGGAATATCCTTTATGTTTGAATCGGGCGGCGACCCTGAATGGATAAAGGTTTCCAGCTTAAGATAGTCGCTTAAAATATGTTGAGCTAGGTTATGAATAGTTGGATATTCAAAAATAACTGTGGCAGGTAAGGTAATAGCAAGGCTAGACTCTAGACGATTTTTAAGTTCTACAGTCATTAGCGAATCCATACCCAAATCGAAAAATCCTTGTTGAGGTTTGGGGCGCTGGGTAGGGGGAAGTCCTAATACTTTACCTACTTCGGTTTGCAAATAAATGATCAGTTGAGCGAGGCGATCGTCGGCATTTTTTAGCTCTTCTAAAATGGGGCGCTGGGGTAGTTGGGAAGTAGAAGTTTCAATCTGGAAATGTTCAAAGAATTGACTATTAATATTGCTTTGGCTAAGGCTGCGTTGTCTAAACAGTGTCCAGTCAATCGGAATTACACCAACTTGAGGGGCAGACTGTTGCAAAAGCTGTTCTAAGATTTGTATTCCTTGTTCAGGAGCAATACTTTCGACTCCACGCGATCGCATTTGGTCGGCTCGATCTACCGCCGATCCTACTTCTGACCAGACTCCCCAATTAATACTAAGGGCAGGCAGGGCGATCGCTTGGCGATGATGTGCCAATGCATCTAAGAACAAATTGGCGGCAACATGATTCGCTTGTCCGGGTGAACCCAGTAGAGAAGCTGCAGACGAGAATAGCACAAACCAGTCGAGATCTTTATCTTGGGTGAGAGTATGCAGGTTCCAAGCTCCAGCAATTTTGGGAGCCATGACGGTTTTGAGGCGCTGCCAATTAAGCTGTTGCAGTAAGCCGTCGTCTAGTATGCCTGCGGCATGGAAGACACCGCGTAAGGGCGGTAAGTTCTGCTCGATTTGTGTCAAGCAGTGGGCAAGTTGGGGGCGATCGCTAACATCTACTTGGAAAAAGATGATCTTCAACCCTGCTTGCTCTAGAGATTGAATCGTTTGCTGGGCTGTCTCATTTGGAGCATGACGGCTCAGTAAAACGATATGCGTTGCGCCTTTTTGACCCAGCCAAGCTGCTACTCGTAAGCCCAGACCACCTAGACCCCCTGTAATTAAATAAGTGCTGTTCGGGTGAACTTGAGGGACAGGTTTAGAGATTTGTGACAGAACAATTTTGCCAACGTGTTTCGCCTGCTGCATATAGCGAAAGGCTGGGATAGCTTGCTGAATAGAGAAGCACGATCGCGGTAAGGGCTGTAGTTCGTCTTTTTCAAATTTAGCCATTAGGCTTTGCAGCATTTCCTGAATTAAATTAGGCTGCTGCTGTGCCAAATTCATCACATCAATCAAGTGATAAGCGACACTTGGATAAAGTTGCTGTACCTGGGCGGCTGTCCAAACATCGCGCTTGCCAATTTCGAGGAAGCGACCGTTCGCGCTCAGAACTGATAAGCTTTTAGGAATAAACTCACCAGATAGGGAATTAAAAACAACGTCTACTCCTCTGCCTTCTGTCAATGACATGATTTGCTCGGCAAAATCTAGGGTGCGAGAGTTGAAAAGATGCTGTATGCCCATGGCTCGGAGGGCTTGCCATTTTGCTGGACTAGCTGTTGCAAACACCTCGGCTCCTGCCCGCTGCGCAATTTGAACTGCCGCCATTCCAGTTCCACCTGCGGCAGCATGAATCAAAACTTTGTCCCCTGCTGACAGTTGCGCAATTCGATGCAACGCATAATCCGCTGTTAAAAAATTAGCGGGAATAGTTGCGGCTGCTTCAAAGTCGAGATTTTTAGGCAAGGCTACTACCATTGCTTGGTGAGTCGTAACGTACTGGCTAAAGCTACGGGAAGCGAGAGCAACAACAGCATCGCCGACTTGGAAATTTTGAATAGCATTACCGATCGCCACTACTTCTCCCGCACATTCCACACCAAATCCATCGCGCTTAATGGTAGAAGTCCCAGGGCATCTAAAACATCAACTAGGTTTAGCCCAGTTGCCCAGACACGGATTTCTATTTCATGAGGCTGGGGCGATCGCCGTTGGCTAGGTTGAAGTATTAGGTTCTCTAACGTGCCGGAGGCAGTGCTGGCAAGCTGAAAGGGTTGATTTTCTGAAAGTAAAAGTTCGTGGGGAAGCTGATTTGAATATCGTTTAAGGCGTGGAATAAATCGTTCTCTATTTCGTAAAATAACCTGGTCATTAGTCATTGTTGATTGTGTTTCTGCAAAGAGCAGTAGCGCCTGAGTTTCTATAGGTAAATCAGGATCAAGATCGATACGTTTGCAGTGTAACTCTGGGTGTTCCAATGAAATGACGTTACCCAATCCCCAAACTGGAGTTTGAGTGATACCCGGGAGTGTTTCTTCCTGCGCAGCGATCGCTCCTTGCGTGACTAACCAAAGCGTCATCTTTATCTGCGTCTGCACCAAGTTAAGGACGCTAACACAGTTAGGTTGCATTGCATCTATCAGGTTAGAGGCTTGCTCTGCTGCGGGCATATCCAGACTCCAGAGGTGAATGATATGGGGCATCAGCTCAGGATTCAAAGCTTTTAGTAACTGCTGAATGTCACTGAAAGAGGTGGGATTGAGAGTAAATTCATGGGGGCTTTGCTGTTGGTAGTGTTCCCCCGAAAACACCTCGGCCGTGAAATATCCTTTAGCATTGAGATGTTGGGCGAGGCAAGAACCGATGCCTTGGCGATCGCAGAAGATCACATACTGAGTGTCTAATAATTTTTGCCCAGCACGTGCCACGAAAACTGTTTGAGGTGCAAATTGTTCATCAGGGCTAACGGCGATCGCAGAGTCAAATCCGCTAGATTGTAAAACCTGCTGCCATCGTTGAGTAGATAGCAGCGGATAGCTAGGGCGCAAGTGTCGATCTTGAAACCGCCACCAGCCTTCTGTTAGCCCAAAGATTAGGTCTAGCCAACGCATAGGGCGTACCCCTTCTAGCAGAATTAAAAGACCTCCGGGTGCAAGAAGCTGATGAATATGTTGAAAGCTTTGTTGAATATCTTTTGTGGCATGGACAACATTAGCAGCAATGATAATATCGTACTGGTGAAGAGAAAAAATTTGAACATCAGGCGATCGCTCAATATCTAGGATCTGATACTGAACGAATGAATAAGTATTAAAACGCTGTTGGGCTTTATGGAGGAACGTTGGTGAAACGTCAGTGAACATATAGTCAACAGAGGTTAAGTGAGGCAGCAAATGAGCAGTAGTTCCGCCTGTGCCTGCTCCAATTTCTAAGAGTCGCACTTGCCGATCGTGGGGTTTATATTCTAATATCAATGACAAAATTTGCTGAATGCTTTGGTTCATCAGCACTGCGCCTGACGAGTCTTGATAAAGCTGTGTCAGGGTTGTCAAATCGCCTGCTGGGAAGAGCACTTCAATCGGGTCAGTTTTCCCTTGCAGGACAGCAGCGAGTTGTGATCCACAGCGATCGAGTAAAGTCAGTTCAACTGAGGCGATCGCGTCTTGGGCTTGCGCAATAGAGTGTGAGGTTGAAAGATCAAAACTCAATGGTGTTTGCATCACCTGCCACTGCTCCGCTTGACGGCGCAAGATGCCTTCTTCAGATAAGATTTCTAGGAGACGGTGAAGAAGATCGCAGTGCGGCTCAACGATTTGCAGTTGTTGGGCGAGTTGGGAAGTTGAAAACTGCTGATGTAGGGCAGGCTGCCATCCTAAAGCTGTCAGAGCAACAAGGATATAGTTGAGGCTAAGATGTTCCAATTGGGCGAGCAGGGCTTGATAGGCGACTAAATCCGACTGAGTTAAGCTAGCGGTGAACTGAGGTAAGAAGCGATCGCGGATAGCCTTGGGAGCAGGACAATCGAAAGGTGCCTCTAAAGATTTTGGTTGCCATGCAATTTGATACAGCCAATCTTGGAACGAGGACAGTAACGGCTCTCGACTAGTTTTTTGAATTTGTAATCCTTCTACGATCGCAATCAAATTACCGTCTGAAGAAAATAGTGTTAGGTCTGCGATCGCTTGCTGTGAATCAGGATTGGAAAGCAGTTGAGCATGGCACCAAAACTGCTCACCCGGAGGTTGATAGAACGTTAAACACTCTAGCCCGATCGGCAAGTAAGTTATGGTTGTATCGGGATTGAGCGCCGCCCCAATTACTTGAAGAGCACCGTCTAGAAGCACGGGGTGAAACTGATAGGATTCTATCGCTGCGGCAGATTCAGATTTAGATAACGATGCAGGAAGCTGAATTTTTCCAAGCGCCTGAGCATCTCCTTGCCAAAGACTGACTAGGACTTTGAAGGTGTCACCATAATCAATTTTGTGTTCCTTGAAGCGTTCATAGTATGCGGTTAAATTGAAGGGACGATCGCAGTCTACTTTTAGCTTTTTTAGATTAATTATGGTTGTATCAACTGTTTCTAAAGTCTTAACTCTACCCGTTGCTTGCAGTGTCCAATCGTCTGAATTTTGAGTCAGGATCTCAAATTGATAATCAGTTTCAGGATTAAGAACAAACTGAATCGTTTTAGGAGCTTTAGAAAGGGCGATCGCTTGATGAATCTTGAGGTTTTCTACAACTAACGACTCGGTTTGCCAAGTTTGATGACCCGCAGCTAACGCCATTTCAATATAACCTGCCATTGGTAAGATTACCTGACCTAGAACTCGGTGATCTTCAAGGAAGGAAGGTTCATCTTGAGTAATCTGATTTTCAAAATGAATTGATTGCGATCGTGCAAGTTGCAGTTTTCTACCTAAAAAGGGATGAACTTGAGACCTAGAAATTGTATACTTGGAAGAACCTATAATCCAATGACGTTGACGCTGAAATGGATAAGTGGGAATATCGATTCTTTGGCGATCGTAATCTTGATACAACCCTTGCCAATCTACGGTCATCCCTTGCTGATAGTGTTGGGTGAGGGTTAAGAGCAGGGTTTGCCTTTCGGAAAGGGAGGGTTGTAGATTGGGGATCTCTAAAGCGTTTTCACTTATGGGTTGAGCAAGGAACGCAGTCAATTTTTCAATAGCCTCTGAACTGGAATGGGCAAGTAAGCTAAATCGATGGGAAAAATGGGTACGTCCAGTATTGGCGCTAAAACAAAAATCAGCAAATGATGAACAGTTGGATAAATGCTGTTGATAACGTAATGCAACATCTCGTAAGGCTTCGGGAGATTTAGCCGATAGGGTCAATACGTGTAGATCCCGTTCAAATTTATCACTAGATTTAGCATTTGCTACTGTCTCTTTGAGAATGGCTGCCTCTGCTGCTTCCACAATCATATGGGCATTAGTGCCACTAAAGCCAAACGAACTGACTCCCGCTCGACGAGGTACATCTTGCCGCCAAGATGTGCGATCGCTCGATACGCGGATAGGAAGATCTGACCAAGAAATATGGGGGCTGGGCTGCTGAAAATGCAGGTGAGCGGGAATTTCATTATGCTGGAATGACAAAACCACTTTAATTAGCCCAGCAATGCCTGCTGCCGCTTCTAAATGTCCAATATTGGTTTTGACTGAGCCAATTAATAAAGGTTGTGCTGTTGAATGAGACTGCCCAAAAACTTCGCCTAGGGCATTTACTTCGATCGGATCGCCTAGTGCTGTGCCCGTCCCATGGGCTTCAATGTACTGAATTTGGGATGGCTCCAATTGACTATTTTGCAACGCTTGTCGAATTACGCTCTGTTGGGCTGGACCATTGGGAACCGTTAAGCCGCCACTGCAACCATCTTGATTAACGGCAGAACCTCGAATGATAGATAAAATGCGATCGCCATCTTTCATTGCATCCGACAATCGTTTCAGCACCACTACACCACAGCCTTCAGCCCGCCCAAAGCCGTCAGCCCGTGCATCAAAAGTTTTACATCGACCATCGGCAGACAACATTTTAGCCTTAGCAAAATTAATACTGAACTCTGGCGAGATAATCCGATTAACACCGCCAACGATAGCTAAGTTACAGTCTTGATCACGAAGATTTTGACAAGCAAGATGGACTGCAACCAACGAGGAAGAACAAGCAGTATCCACAGCTAAGCTTGCTCCTGTGAACCCCAGAGTGTAGGACAAGCGACCTGCTGCTGTACTGTGAGAATTACCCGTTGCTAAGTAGGCATCAATATCATTAATATTACGCATGAGCAACTGTTGAGAATAGTCGTTGCTGCTCATACCCACAAAAACACCTGTTTTGCGTCCAGTTTTACTATCGTTTTCCGGCACAATGCCTGCGTGTTCCAATGCTTCCCAAGTGACTTCTAGAAGCAACCGCTGCTGGGGATCGAGAGAGGCAGCTTCTCGGTGAGAAATGCCGAAGAAGGAAGCGTCGAAGGTTTGAAGTGCGCCAATAAACCCCCCGTAACGACTATATATTTTCCCAGGCATTTCGGGATCAGGATCATAATATTGTGCCAAGTCCCAACGATCGCTCGGCACCTCAGTGATAGCATCGACTCTGTTCTGCAAAAGCTGCCAGAATGATGCTGGACTATCTACGCCGCCCGGAAACCGACAGCCCATACCGATAACGGCGATCGCTTCGGTTTGAGAATTTTTCAACAGCTTTCAACTGAGTGCGCAACTGACGAATTTCTAGCAGTGCAGCTTGCATGAGCGATCGATAGTCTTTAGGTTGAGATATTTGATTCATTGTTTTGCACCTTGCGCTATCTCATTTAATTCCTGTGCTAGTAAATCTGCAAGTTCATCTTGGGTTAGCTCATCAAGTGAATTATCTGGGGTAACTTCTGTTAAGGGAGATTGATCAGATTCAGGTCGATTCAATTCATTAATCAATTGTATGGCTAGGTAATCCAATAAAGCCTCAAGGGTTGGATAGTCGAAAATAAGAGTGGCGGAAAGGGAGCAATTAAGGCTATTTTGCAGCCGATTTTTTAACTCAACTGAGGTCAGAGAATCCATTCCCAAATCAAAGAAGCCTTTTTGGGCATCAATCTCTGTGGCTTGACAACCCAGCACTTGAGCAATTTGATGACGGATATGCTGTTCTAAAAGCGATCGCTGTTTTTCTCTTGCGGTAGCCTGAAGCTGCTGAAGAAATACTGGAGTCAAAGTGGAGGGTGCAACTTTGGTGTGAGCAAAATCGGCAAAGAATGGGTCAGTAATCCCTTGCGCTAAAAACGTTGACCATTGCATCGGCATCACGCCAACTTGAGGTGCATTTTGCTGAAGTAATTGGGCGAATATTTCAATTCCTTGGTGAGGGGCGATCGTGCCAATTCCTTTCAAATTCATCTGTTCTAACCGATCTGCGGCTGATCCGATTTCTGACCATATTCCCCAATTGATGCTAACGGCAGGTTTTCCAATAGCGCGGCGATAATTTGACAGTGCATCTAGAAAAGTGTTGGCTGCAACATGATTAGCTTGTCCAGGCGAACCCAGTAAAGCTGTGGCGGAAGAAAACAACACGAAAAAGTCGAGAGGCTGTTGCACTAGAGTATGTAAATTCCAAGCTCCTGCTATTTTAGGGCATAGCACGGCTGTCATTTGCTCTGCGGTTAGTTGCCGTAAGGTGCCGTCATTTAATATCCCTGCGGCATGGATCACGCCTCGCAGAGGCGGCATAGTGGCTTCTACATCAGATAAAATTTGCTGCATTATGTGAGTTTCAGCAATGTCTGCTTGGACAATCCGAATCTGTACATCTGACCGTTCCCACGCCTGTACTTTGATATTGACTTGTGGTGTAGGCGATCGCCGACTAATCAATACTAAGTGCTTCGCACCTTGCTGTATCAGCCAGTCTGCTACAAGTAGCCCTAGTCCGCCTAATCCACCTGAAATTAAGTAGGTTACATCTGGACGAATCTGCACAGGCTGAACCGGATCCTGTGCAACAGAAGGGTTTTGAGTAACTACAATTTTGCCGATATGCTTCGCTTGCTGCATGGTGCGAAATGCGTTAAGCGATTCCTGAATTGGGAATAAACTATAGGGCAATGGTTGTAGTTGCGATCGATAAACTGCTGTCTGATCTGTTGCAACATAGATTGAATTAAATCGGGCTGCTGCTGACATAATTCAACTAGATCGACTTGAGCATAAGTCATATCGGCAGACAAACTAGGCAGTTGACCTTTGCCTAAATCAATAAAATAACCACTGGGTTTTAGAACAGATAAGCTAGCCTCAACAAATTCACCTGCTAACGAATTCAGCACAATATCTATTCCTTCGCCTTGAGTGAGTTCTCTAATTCGATCGGCAAAATTGAGGCTGCGAGAGTTGAAAATGTGTTGCACACCCATTGACCTGACCGTTTCCCATTTTCCTAAACTGGCAGTTGCAAAGACTTCGGCTCCTACCTGTTGTGCTAATTGGATCGCGGCTTGCCCAACTCCGCCAGCAGCAGCATGAACTAACACGCGATCGCCCTTCTTCATTTTTGCTAGATGACGTAACCCATAGAACGCCGTGAGGAACGCAACTGGGATCGTAGCTGCTGCTGTCATACTCAAGAATTCTGGCTTATGAATGACCATTGCTGCATCGATAGTGACATACTCACTAAAACTACCTGATGCGATCGCCATTACCGCATCTCCTGGCTTAAACTGCACGATCTCTGAACCGACCGTAACCACTTCACCTACACATTCACAGCCTAACAAGCCGCCTTCTCCTGGATAAAGTTCTAGCGCGTTCAAAACATCCCGAAAGTTCAGCCCAGTAGCATGGATACGAATTTCAACTTGATGGGGATGAGGGGTGCAGCGCGGTAGCGATTGAAAGGATAGATTTTCTAAAGTACCTCGCTGAGAAATTGTTAACTGACGGGATTGATCGGTGGATTTAGTAGGCTGATACTTTGCCAACCTCGCTACATAGCGTTCTTGTTGTCGCCATATAACCTGGGTTTCCTGAGTAGCGATCGCTAACTCGGCTACCAGTGTTTGGGCTTGTTCTGTTATCGAAACCGTTGGATCAAGATCAATGCAGCGACAATTTAACTCTGGATGCTCTAATTTAATTACTTTGCCTAATCCCCAGATAGGTGATTGGGCGATCGCAGGAATTAGATTAGAGTAAGGAATTGCAACACCTGCTTGAGTTACAAGATACAAATGAGTTAATGGACGAGTAACAAGTGTTTGAACAAGTTGGAGAATGCTATGACATAACCATTGAGTATCAGTGTTAAGCTGCTGTGGAGCCAGAGAATCTTCTTCTTGGGGTAGATCTAAGCTCCAGAGATAAAGGACATTTAGCTGAGCGGTTGATTGAGTCAGTAGCGTCTGTAAATCAAGAGAATGGTCTGGATAGTATTCATCGACAAAGACTTCGGTAACGGTTTGATTTTGGGCACGAATCTGCGCTGCAAATGACTTGCCGATGCCTTGACGATCTGAGAAAATTAGCCATTGAGAGGCATTTTTTTGAGCGGTAGAAGCCTGCCCTAAAATTATGGCTTGAGGCGCAATTGCTCCTTCTAACTCAGGTACAATTGATGTCGGCGTTCTAAATCCACAGCTTTGCAAAAGGGTCTGCCATTGCTCAACACTAATTAGCGGATACCGGATACGAGAATCAGTGAAACGCCACCAACCTTCGGTTAAACCAAAGATTAGATCTAGCCAACGCATAGGTTGAACGCTTTCCAATAGAACTAATATGCCACCTGGATTTAACAACTGATGAATATGGGCTAAGCTTCTTTGAAGATCTTGCGTTGCATGAAGTACGTTGGCTGCTAGAACAATATCGTATGACTGTAAGGAATATCCTTGAGATTGGGGCGATCGCTCAATATCTAAAGTTTGATACTTTACAAAAGAATAATCCTTAAATCTCTCCTGCGCTTTAATTGTAAATAAAGGAGAAACATCTGTGAATGTATACTCCGTCGTTGCTGCATCTAATGTGGGCAGCAAGTAAGCTGTTGTGCTGCCTGTTCCTGCACCAATTTCTAGCACACGAAGTAAACCACCAATAGGCTTTCGACTAATAGCTGTCTTTACTGCTTCCTGTACTGCGGTGTTCATTAATCTTGCACCTGGTGAGTTCTGATAAAGCTGGGTCAGAGTCGTTAAATCACCTGATGGAAACAACAGCTCAACTGGATCAGTTTTACCGCAAAGTACAGATGCTAATTGCGAACCACAGCGATCGAGTAACGATAGTTCAGCCGTGCCAGATGGATAAGCTTTTTGTAAAGTTTCGAGAGGAGTGGAAGTATCTTCCTCTGAAAATGGATTAATAACTTGCCAATGATCGGATTGCTGTTGAATCATATCTGCTTCTGCTAGCATTTCCAGCAGGCGGGTTAACAATCGCTGGTGCTGTTCTGTCACGTTGAGTCGTGTAGAAATTTCCGCTGTGGTGAACAGTTGTTGGGAAACTAATGATAGGCTGCTAAATGCTTGGATAACATAGCCAAGGCTGAGGTCTTCTAGTTGTGGGATTAATTGCCCGTAGGCAACAAGTTCGGGTTGGGTGATGAGTTTTGACAATTGGGGAGTAACCTGTTCCTGTATTGCTGCCGGAGACAGCAAATAAGGGAGGTTAAGCGGTTGCGATCGCCATTCTACTTGATATAACCAATTTTCAGGCGCTATTGTTTTGGAATCACTAATGATCTGAAGCTTCAATCCCTTCAACGTTGCACAGAGATGTTGATCAGCGTTGAATAAGTAAATATCGAAAATGGGTGATGTAGAATGGGGCGATCGCAGTTCTACAAAGCTCCACAGGGTTTCGGTTAGAGGTTGATGATAGACAAACTGTTCGATACTGATAGGCAAGTAGGTTCGTTCGTCAGGTAGTGTTGCACCGACCACTTGTAGGGCAGCATCTAATAGAACAGGATGGATGTGATAATGGGTAGAAGAGAAAAGATACTGTGGTAAACGAATATGTCCTAGTGCCTGTCGATCGCCTTGCCAAAGTTGAGCAATCGCCTGAAAATCTTTACCATAATCAATGCCTCGTTCATGGCAAGTCTGATAGAAATGAGCGATCGAAACTTCGTTCACGCATTCATTCTGTTTCGTAGATAAATTAATTTCTGTTTTTAGCGCTGCATTACTAATTTTAATCTTTCCAGTAGCGTGTAAGATATGCTGCTTCTCTAGGCTACTAAAAATCTCAAATTGGTAACTATCTCGTTCAGATGTCAAAATCACCTGTGTTTGCTGTGGAATAGTCAAAGCTTGCTGAATCACAAAATCAGTAATCTCCAACCTTCCATCTAATACAGCCGCTCCAGCAGCCAGCGCCATCTCAATCAACCCAGCAGCAGGCATAATAGGCGTTCCCAACACGCAATGATGTTGTAGGAATGCAGGCGGCTGCAATTGGTTGTAGAAATGACGGGTTTCCAGTTTGGCAAGGCTTAACGCTTGACCTAGCAAAGGATGTTGATTCGTTGAAATTTGGAGAACTGAAGGTGCTTCTAGCCAGTAACGTTGACGCTGAAACGGGTAGGTGGGTAGGACAAGGCGCTGGCACTCCTTGGAAAGCTCCTGTCCTGTCCAGTGAATGACAGCCCCTTGGGTGTAAAGTGTCGCCCAATGCTTCAGCACCGGCTCGCTGTTATCAAAAGAATCTAACAATTCTAAGGAAGTTGGTTCTGATAGAGATGAAGATGAATGAGTACAACCAACGAATACATTTTCCTGAATATCATTATTAATAAAACTTTCAAGCTGTTGACTCAGTTGTTCGCGGGTTTGGGTAACGATCGCCAGCCGATATTCGTAATGCGATCGCCCTGTATTTGCAGTAAAACAGATATTAGCCAGTGAATTCTCAGGGGAAGCGATTAGGAATTGCTGATATCTTTGGGCTAAGCATTGTAATGCGATCGCACTTTTAGCAGAGAGTGTCAGTAAATAATACTCAGGATTGCCAGAAGATTGTACCTTTAGAGCTTCATCTGCTTCTGCTAAAATTACATGGGCATTTGTTCCACTCATTCCGAAGGAACTAACCCCTGCAAATCTTTTACCATTGCACTGCCACGGCATGAGTTGAGTCGGAACCGTGACCGCAAGCTGTTCCCAAGAAATGTAGGGATTGGGGGTTTGAAAATGCAAATGCGGCGGAATTTGCCGATGCTGCAACGCTAATACTACTTTGATTAAACCTGCAACACCCGCTGCCGATTCTAGATGCCCAAAGTTTGTTTTAACCGAACCTACTATGAGTGGCTGCTGGGGCGATCGCCCTCTCCCAATGCCTGGTTTAACGCCAATAGTTCGATCGGATCACCTAACGAAGTTCCAGTTCCGTGGGCTTCAACATACTGTATTTGACTCGGCTCCAGTCCCGCATTCATGACTGCTTGCCGAATGACAGCCGCCTGTGCAGAACCATTCGGAGCCGTCAGTCCATTGCTTTGTCCGTCATGGTTCACCGCTAATCCAGGAATGACGGCTAAGACTTGATCATGATGAGCGATCGCGTCTGCTAATCGCTTTAGCACAAGAATTCCACAGCCTTCTCCTCGGCTATACCCATCTGCGTTCGCATCAAACGTTTTACAGCGTCCATCAACCGATAATGCCTTTAGCTTACAGAAACCGATCATGGGTTCTGGTGCCAGAATTAAACTTACGCCCCCTGCCAGGGCCAAATTTGATTCACCACTCCGTAAACTTTGGCAAGCCAGATGAACTGCCAGCAGTGAAGAAGAACAGGTTGTATCGACCTGCATTGCCGGACCTTGTAACCCTAGCGCATAGGCAATGCGTCCAACGGCAATACTGCGAGTATTGCCCAAACTACTAAAAGCATCAATCCGGGTGAGGTCGTTGGAATGCAGACTACGTTTGGCATAATCATCAAAGCTAATGCCAATAAACACACCTGTTGAACTTCCCTTAAGCTGCTCAGGCGATTGCCCTGCCCGCTCTAGAGCTGTGTGACTCACCTCTAATAGTAAACGCTGCTGAGGGTCCATGCTAATGGCTTCACGGGGAGAGATACCGAAAAACTGCGGATCGAATTGATCGACCTGATCTATAAATCCCCCAAAGCGCGTATACATTTTTCCAGGCGCTTCGGGATTAGAATCGTAATGCAATGACACATCCCAACGATCGCTCGGAATTTCAGTAATTGCATCTACGCCATTCTGTAGTAAATTCCAGTATTCTTCGGGTGAATTTGCGCCCCCTGGAAAGCGGCAGTCCATGCCAATAATGGCGATCGCTTCAGGGTGAGTTTGCTGCGTCTGGGCGGTTGCAGGAGCCTCAGCAGGCACATTAGGAGGGGCATTAGCCGCGAGATGGTTAGCGAGTGCTTCTAGGGTAGGAAAATTCCAAGCGATCGTTGCATCTAGAGGCTTAGCTAGATTAAGCCAGGTTTCTAGGTCTTGGGCAAGTTCGACAGCAACCACTGAGTCGATGCCATAGTCGGCAAAAGATTGGTGGCGATCGATGGCATGGGTAGGTAACTTGAGCTTTTGGCTGAGCCACTGGAGTAGCCAAGTTTGAATGGCTTCGGAGGTAAATTGGGTCTGAATAGGTTCTAGCTTAGATGTTCCCAGAGTTTGAGATTCTGGTATCTGAGTTGTTAAATTATTGATATCTTTTCGGAGTAAATCGTCTAATTGATGTTCTTCACCAGGTAGCGTCTGCTCAATGTCTCCAATAGTATTTTTATACTGATCTATCTCATTCTCAATATCGTTTCCTGTCGTAATTATTGAGTCAGAGTCAACGGCTAAAGCCTGTGCTAAGTTCTGCTCAAACTGTTGCTCTACCCATAGACGAGGGGCGATCGCATCTGGTGATCGCTTTAATGCAGCCCATAAAATTGCCCAGGTCGCTAGTTCACCAATTTGGGAAGCCATCCAACGATTAGCAGTAATGGGATCGGTAAATGGAGTGGGGCGATCGCCAATTTGATCTGCCGCTGCAAAAAGTTTCTGAGCGATCTCAGGCGCATTTAATCCTTGGCTCAACCAAGCTTGTAAATCTTGCGGCTGATGAACCACTCGTGATCCTAAAAATAAATTCAACGTCTCAGTCGGTCCTTCAAAAATGCGCAGCACCCTAGCATCCCGCAAAATCTGCGGTGCCAAATTAGTTTCAATGTAGCCTCGTCCGCCCAAGGTTTGCACCAACCAATCAGCCGCTTGCCAGTAAAACTCAGGTGCAGCAGTTTTGCAAGCAGTATACGCTTCAATCGGAACGAGCCTCCCGGCATCCAGTTGTTGGGCAATTTGTTGAACGAGTGCCTCTACAGCCGTAATCGCCGCGTTGAGATGGCTCAGACGAGATAGGATTACCGGGTTATCGAGCAAGCGTCCGGTTGCCACTAAGCGACGACTGCTATAGCGCAACATTAACTGGGCACAGCGTTTCATCCCACCGACACAAGCAGCGGCGATCGCCAATCGTCCATACATCATGGCATCTTGTGCCACTGTCATACCATTGCCTAAACTGCCTAAAAGATCGTCATTTGTAACGGCAACTTGCTCTAGATGTACCGCATTTTGCACCATGCCGCGCATTCCCATCGTCAGCGCTTCTGCTCCTTGGCGCAATCCCTTTGCTCCTCGTCGAACTGCAAAGCCGCTGATGCCTTGTACCGGATCATTTTGGTGTTGAACAAATATATTAATTACGCCTGCCCAAGCGGCTGACCCGCTCCAAATTTTGTGTCCGTTCAGTTGCCAGCCGCCGTTGTGGGCGATCGCCTGAGAAACCATAGCATGAGGATTTGATCCAGCCGCAGGTTCGGTGAGGGCAAAGGCTGCGAGTTCGCGCCCGGTTGCTAGAGTCGGTAATATATCTGCGCGCAACTCCTGTGTGCCAAAGTTGAGAATAGGGCGAATACCCAATACATTATTGAGTCCGACAAACAGAGCTAACGTGGGATCAATTGCGCCCAACTGTTCGAGTACACGCATCGTGTCAACATTTCCTAGCCCAATACCGCCATACTCAGATGGAACCTGCATTCCTAGCAAGCCTTGATTGCCAAAATCTAAAACAATATGGGGCGCAATGCTACGGCGCTCGTCCATTAGGCGCGAATTAACATGATGAGTCGCATAATCGCGCAACCAATCGATAAGCTGATGCACCCGCTCTCCCAAACTTTCTTGTTCCCTATTTCTAGCTTCTGTCTGAGAATGCTCTACTGGAAAGGGTTCCTCCATCTGCCATTGCCCAACAGTTATCGAAGTTTTCTTCTCAAATTCATCCCGACAAGCGTATCTTCTGACTTTCCCGCTTGATGTCTTAGGAATACTCCCTGGTTTTAACAAAAGAACTGCATTAACTTGAAGTTGATACTGCTGAGAGATAGCAGAGCGAATGGCTGTAATCACTTCTGCAACATTTAACGATCCCTTATGGGTATCTCGAAAAGCGCGCCATCCCTCTCGCTGTATCTCTTGAACAATAACTAATTCCTCTGCGTTATTTTTTCTATACTGAATGCAGCTCCCAACCCATGAGCCAGAGCCGCATGACTTTGTTCAACAGTCTGTTCAATATCTTGGGGATAATAGTTTCGTCCACGGATGATGATGATATCTTTACTGCGTCCTGTAATGAATAGTTCACCTTGATTCAAAAAACCTAAATCACCCGTGCGTAGAAAAGAAAATGGCTGCCCTTTTAACTTGGCATGAAAAGTTTGTCCGGTAACTTCCTCAATATTCCAATACCCATGAGCTACACTTTGTCCTGCCACCCAAACTTCACCAACCTGATTGTCTTCACAGGGAATTAGCGTCTCTGGATTCACGATCGCCACCTGCTGATCTTCTATTACCCACCCCGAACTTACAAAATTTTGTGTCCCCTCACCTGATGAATCGATCGCCACTTGATTGCGTTGGAGCGCTTCACGGTTCACCGCTAATACCCTGGGGGCGATCGCTTTCGTTGCGCCAGTGACCCAGAGAGTTGCTTCTGCCAAGCCATAGCAAGGGTAAAAAGCTTCAGGGCGAAACCCAGAGGGAGTAAAGGCTTCAGCAAATCGGCTAAGGGTATCAGCTCGAACAGGCTCTGCCCCAGTAAAGGCAACATCCCAATGGCTCAGGTCAAGCTGTAAGCGCTGTTCAGGTGTAGTTTTCTGAATACACATTTCGTAGGCAAAGTTAGGCGCGCCACTAGTGGTTCCTTGATATTGAGAGATTGCTTGCAGCCAACGGATAGGCTTTTGCAGGAATGCTATGGGGGACATCAGCGTCACGGGAAAGCCACCATAAAGAGGCTGTAAAATGCCTCCGATTAAGCCCATATCGTGATACGGTGGCAACCAAATTATGCCTTTACTGGCGGACGAGTGCTCAAATTTTTGGTGAATTAATGCCGAATTGTGTAGGAGATTAGCATGGCTAATTTTTACACCTTTGGGTTGTCCGGTTGAGCCGGATGTATATTGCAAAAACGCTAGAGTTTCACCGCTGATGCTTGGGGAATGCCAAGTTGTTGCAAGATCAGATTCTAAAGCATCTGTAGTAATCCAATGGTTAATAAGGCTACCTGATAAACAGGACTGAATATCTGGCAACAGTGCTTGAGTGGTGAGAACAATATTGGCTTGGGCGTTAAGGGCGATCGCCTCAATTCGGGTAAAACTCTGATTGCGACGGGGCGGATAGGCAGGTACAGCTATAATACCCGCGTAGAGGCAACCAAAAAAAGCAGCAATGTATTCTAGCCCTGGAGGATAGAGCAAAAGGGCACGATCGCCTAGCAGATTGAGCCGTTGAAGAAGCGACGCGATCGATCGGGCTTGTTGGTCTAACTCACCATAGCTTAGGAAGGTCTTTGTAGTTTCGCCGTCCGTCAAAAAGCAGTAGCCGTTTTGATTAGGCTTATGGAAGCGCGATCGCGCAACAGATCCACAAACGTTGAGGAGTTAGAAGACGAGGAAGTAGTAATTAGAAAATTTGCGGTCATAGTATATCAAACGAAAAAAACCACTGGCGCTTGAGAGCAGCGCCGTACCCATGAAGGCTAACGATCAACTTTGTTCACATCCTTTCTTCACACCCCTAGTTAGAGATTATCGACTGATCGACCGATCCGTGCAACCATAAATAATAAACTTTCTCAAGTAGAATGACTTCTCAGCGATCGGTTTCTAGTTTTGGTTTGGCAGGTATTATCTTGTGTGGGCTAGTTCAGCCTGTCTGGGCGGGTCTTGCAGATCCTTTAGAAATAGAATCCTATTCTGCTGCAATACAAGTTGCCCAGATGGCTCAAATTGTTGATGTACAGATTAATGTAACGCCTAATGGACTCGATTTGAGGATGGAAACTGAGGCAAATAATCTTCAGCCGACCCAAACCCAAGATGGCAAGCGGCTGATTATAGATATTCCTAACGCTCAACTGCGATCGGGAACGGTACAGCGAAACAACCCCGTGCCAGGAATTGCGGTTTTAGAAATCACACAGCTTAATGACCGGGTTCGAGTCATCGCTGCTGGAACGACTGCTGCTCCTACTGCTGCTTGGGCTGCGGCTTCTCCAGGTTTGCAGTTAAGTTTGATCCCGGCTGCTGAAACCGCTGAGTCGCTAGAACCGCCTATTGAGTCACCGCCTGTGCCGCCGCCTTTATCTAATGCAATTCGGCTAATTGTGACAGGCGATCGGGAAACCTACCGCGTTGCTGAGTCTTCAGTGGGAACCAGAACCGACACGGATATTTTGGATGTGCCCCAAGCGATTCAGGTGATCCCGGAACAGGTTTTAGAAGACCAGGACAGCCAATCTTTAGGCGATAGCATCCGCAACTCGGCAGGAATTTCGACGGGGCGCGTGTCTTCCGATAGTTCAGCCACTCAATTAGTCATTCGGGGGTTTTCGAGTGATAATATTTTGCGAAATGGCTTGCGAGATGCTACTCAGCGCTTCAGTAGCGGATTAGGTAATGTCGATCGGGTAGAAATTTTAAGAGGTCCAGCTTCGGTGCTGTATGGCTTTGGCGACTTGGGAGGCACTGTCAATATTGTGACTAAACAGCCGCTTGACCAGCCAACTTACTCTTTGGAATATACGTTGGGGCAATTCAACACCCACAATGCGTCCCTCGATTTCTCGGCACCTTTTGGAGTGGACAATCCCCTGGGCTATCGCTTGAATGCCTCCTACAGTTCTGCTAACAGCTTTCGGGATTTTGAAGAAAACGAAGGCTGGTTTGTATCGCCTGCTGTGCGGCTGATTGCAACGGATGACACCACGTTAACCGCAGATTTGGAATACTTTAAATTGGCTTCTAATGGCAGCGCTCCAGAATTGCCCGCTATTGGCACTGTGATTGATAATCCCAATGGCACGGTAGCGAGGTCTGCAAATTTGGGCGCACCTTCGCTAGTGGAGGGCGAGGTGACGGTGACGCGGTTGGGCTATCAGTTTGAACATCGCTTTAGTCCTGATTGGCGAGTTAGGAATGAATTATTAGTATCAGTCGTTGAGTTTAGTGAAAATACATTTGTTTTACCCATTGAGTTAGAAACGGATCAGCGAACTTTGCGAAGAGGGCTAGGAACTAATCCCACTTCCATCTCTAGCTATACCTTGAATACCAATGGGATCGGCACCTTTAACACGGGCAGTCTGGAACACCAACTCCTGGCAGGAGTTGAGCTATCCTACGAGAGGCTGCGGGATGAAATTGAGGTTGTGCTGATTGACAGTATCGACATTTTTGATTATCGTCTTAGCGAAATTTCTCCGCTGGTGGCGCTGCAAGAGGATAATAATACGACTACCAATGCGATCGCTTTCTATTTACAAGATCAAATTACAATCTCAGACAACCTGATTTTGGTGCTAGGCGGTCGTTTTGACAGCGTTCGTCAAAATTACGAAGATTTCCGGGATTCAGATTTTAGTTTCGATCGCACTCAATCTGCTTTCAGTCCGCGTGCTGGTCTTGTCTTCAAACCAGAAGATAATCTTTCGCTCTACGCTAGCTATAGCCAGTCTTTCAAACCCCTGGCGCTGCGGTCAACCTCTCGTAATCTCACCACCAACGAACGAATTGTTGGCGATCCTTATGATCCGGAGCGGGGCAGACAATTTGAAGTTGGATTTAAGGCAGACTTGTGGGACGATCGCCTATCCACGACTCTGGCGCTCTACCATCTCACCCGCACCAATGTAGATGTCACCAGCGGTTCAGATACCCTCGTGCGCGATCAGGTGGGTGAACAACGGAGCCAGGGCGTTGAGTTGACAGTCAGTGGTGAACTCAGTTTGGGGTGGAATATCATTGGCAGCTATGCGTACACGGATGCAGTGATTACGAACGACGATCGCTTTGAAGTGGGCAATCGATTAGCTAACGTGCCACGCCATGCAGCCAGTCTTTGGACGACCTATGAAATTCAGGAGGGGGCGCTGGAAGGCTTAGGGTTTGGCATTGGTCTTTTTTATCAGGGAGAGCGGGAGGGGGATTTGGACAATTCATTTATCTTGCCCAGCTACTTGAGAACAGATGCCAGTCTTTTTTATCGGCGCGATCGCCTTCGCGTTGCCTTAAATTTCAAAAATCTATTCAATACCTCATACTACGAAGGGGCAAGAAGCGATGTGCGGGTGATTCCAGGCGCTCCGTTTTCTCTCACTGGAACCGTCTCTTGGGAGTTTTAGGACAAATGCGGAACTTTACAATTTTGTGGCTGGGGCAGTTAGTGTCTACCTTGGGCAGCTACATGACGGTGTTTGCTTTAATGATTTGGGTCTGGCAAACGACCGAATCGGCAACGACGTTAGCGCTGGTGAGTTTTTTCTCACAGTTGCCTCGCATTTTTATTACACCGATCGCCGGAATAATTATCGATCGGGTGAATCGTAAGCGCCTAATTTTGCTGGGCGATGTGATGGCGATGCTCAGTACTTTGGCGATCGGGCTGTTCTACATATCAGGCTCTTTACAAATTTGGCACTTGTACATTGCAGTGGCGCTGTATGGCAGTTTTGGGCAGTTGCAGACGTTGGCTTATTCCACTTCGATCGCCATGTTGGTGCCCAAAGAGCAGTACACGCGCGCCGAAAGCATGATTTCAGCCGTGGGCTACAGCGGCGCAATTTTTTCGCCCATTTTAGCAGGCAGTCTGTATCCCATCATTGGTATTACCGGAATCATTATCGTTGATCTCCTGACGTTTATCGCGGCGTTCATCACGTTGTTAATAACCCAGATTCCTCAGCCCGCTATCGCTGAAGTGACTGAACCCGAAACCACCTGGCAAAGTCTCACCTTTGGGTTCCGCTACATTGCCTCTAAGCCCGCTCTCGTAGCATGGTGATTGCTTTTACCCTGTTTGCCATTCCGGGCGACATTGGCAAAGCACTCTACAATCCGATGATTTTGGCACGATCTGGAGGCGATGCTAGGGTTTTGGGGATTGTTACTACGGCGGCAGGGGTGGGAGGAGTTTTAGGTGCACTCTTGCTAGGAATTTGGGGAGGCTTTCGTCGCCGTATTCATGGAATGTTATTAGGCTTTGTGGGAACGGGTTTGTTTAAAGTAATTTTAGGATTGGGACAAACGCCGCTGGTGTGGGCGATCGCCCATTTTTGTGCAACGTTACCCATTCCGTTATTCTATAGTTCTAGCAATGCCATTTGGTACGCCAAGGTGCCGCCGAATTTACAAGGGCGAGTGCTGGCAGCCGATCAAATGATTGGTCTGGTGGTTGGCACCCTCGCACCCCTCTTAGCCGGACCTTTAGCCGATCGCATTTTTGAACCCGCCATGCAGCCCGGAGGCGCATTGGTTCCTCTATTTGGGTCTTTAGTTGGCACAGGTACGGGATCTGGGATCGCTCTTCTGTACACCATTACAGCGATTTTAATGTTACTGGTTGGCATCGGCGGATATGCTTTCCGCAACCTGAGAGAGGTTGAAACACTGCTTCCTGATCACGATACTCTTACCCATTCTTAAATTCCCTATGCTGCTTTCTTCTTCCCTAATTACGAATGATCTCACGCCCGATAATCCTGTTGATCCCACACTCGCACTTTCCTTACAAAACACGTTAAATCAATCGTCTCAAGGTGTGGTTGGCAGTGCTGCCGCCATTACTGCCGCTACCGGAAGCTGGTTTGGAGCAAGCGGCGTTGAGAATTTAGTAACGGGTGTAGCTGTCGAACCTGGCGATCGCTTTCAAATTGGCAGTATCACTAAGCCTTTTGTGGCAACGGTGGCGTTGCAGTTGGCTGAAGAAGGGACGCTGACATTAGAAGACACGCTCGATCGCTGGCTCTCGGCTGATCTCATTCGCCAAATTCCCAATGCTGCTCAAATCACTCTCCGCCAATTGTTAAATCACACCAGCGGCATTCCCGATCATGTGCCGTCGCTGCTGAGTTTAGGCGTGAATTTGTTTCGTGAATGGCAGCCCACTGAACTCATTGGTTTATTGGCAGGAGCAGAGGCGAAGTTTACTCCTGGAACGGATTGGTTTTATTCCAATACAAACTATGTTTTGATGGGGTTGGTCGTTGAAGCGGCAACTCAATCCCCGATCGCCCAACAAATTCGATCGCGCATTTTGGAGCCTCTAAAGTTAGAAAACACGTTTTTGCAGGAGCAGAAACTATTCCCGGCGGCACAGTCAGCGGCTATTGGGATGTTAATGATGATGGAAGATTAGACGATGTGGGAAACCTGAGCCTCTCTTGGGCTGGGGCA
>JAAUPA010000054.1 GCA_012034615.1 Leptolyngbyaceae cyanobacterium CSU_1_4
AGACGCTGGACAGTGGAACGGTTACATTCTTGGCTCAACCGATTTCGCCGATTGTTGATTCGTTGGGAGAAGAAATCTGAGAACTACTTAGCGATGATTCACTTATCCTTCGCTTGCATTGCTATACAGGCAATTCGAGTTTTCGGATAGGCTCATAGTATCCGAGCCAAGCAACTTTAAAGGAGTCTCATTAACTTTATAGTTTTTCTCCATAAGTTTCTGCATATACAGAAAGTCTTCTTCATTAGAACCAGGAATAAGGAGTAATCCCTGAGCTTTTAAGGGAAATCTTTTAATGTAATCCAAGCAAAGATTTGGCTGCTGTTTATTTACAGCTTTAGAAATATCACATCGATTATCTTCAGGCGAGTCCTTATTGATAACGCTACCACCTTCATTCTTAAGACTTTCTAAGAAATTTTCTCTAAAAGATTTGCTGTAGATCTCCTCAGCATTGTGGACAATTGCAATCCCTTTATCTCCATATAAGTCAGCCCATTTCTTTGCTAAAAGGCTAGCAGCGACTTGATCATTTGGAGATGTACGAAATATATACCCACCTGGACTTATCGTGTCAGATTTTTCGTCAGAAGAGCTTTGCCTAACCGCCGTACTTGTTGGCGATATAGCAACAATCCCACTCTTCTCATACGTCTCTTCCGTTACGGCAACTGTTGGACTAGAAACGTGCCCTATTACGCCTACGATACTTTTATTGTCTGCAAGAAACTTAGCTGTTTCTTCAACAGCTACTTTGTCAAATTCTCTATATCCATCATCTGCAATACCAACTAATAACTTTCTTCCTCCAATGCCATTAGCTTCATTAATTTGATATTGAGCAAAGGCTACTCCTCTTAAGGTATCTTGAGACTCAAAAGCTCCAAACGGATACCTACTAATAGGAACGCTGACTGCGACTCTGATAGGGTTACCTGCAAGTTCAGCAATAACATTATTTAGGTAGATACGTGCTTCTGAATCATTTGGGCACTGTTGGATATAATTCTCAAAATTTTGTTTCGCAACTTCAAATGTCGTCGGATTATAGCTGCTAATACCTAATATCTTAAGCGATTGACTTCTGTAGCATTTTGCCCTCCAGTCATCATCTTGACTATCAGACTTAAAATCAGATAAAAGAACATCTTCTCCCCAGCTAAAACAGTCTTTATTAGGTTGAACATCGCATGAGAGGCTACTATTTAACTGAGGTATTACAAAAGGCTTTATGAAGTTCCAGGCATAGAATAATGCTACAATAGAGAAAAAAAGGATAAGAGGTGTTTTTAGTCTAGAAAAAAGCTTCCAAGAAGATCTTGGAGGACTTCCTGCATATCTCCGGCGTTTACATAATTCTAGTACAACGCATAGTGTGAAGAGAACTATTACTACCCCAACAAAAGCAATCCAATATCCTCTGAGCAGATCGGGAAATGCCTTTTCAACAATTAGTAGAACAACACCACTCGGACCGCCAACACTAATGATAATAACAAGAATCTCTAGCAGGAATCCAGACCAATCTCGTTCCTGAAATGTTTTGATCAGTCTGTCACGCTTTCGCAAAATTAGATTCGAGTTTTCAGGAGGATCAGGTCTTTCAGGAGGCTGTGATGTCATAGTGGTATGGCAGGTTTAAAGTATCAAAGTTATTTAGAATAAGAAATAGTCAATGAATAATGCTAATTCAAGTATGCATTGCAACTTTTTGCTAATCCGCGTAGTTTCTTTAAAAAGGCTGCTTTAAAGAACTTCAGATGACCTAATTACGTATACTGCCAAGGTGCTTGAGATAACAGGTACTTAAGGTAGTGTAAATCTGAGCTAGTAATAAACAATACATAATTATGATTTCATCCTTGCTCTATATCTTGTTCGCATATTAAAACATACAAGTTTTTTCCAACTTAAGATACCCCACTCAGTTTTTGCTCATGATTAAGTCAGACCCAGAAAAACCTTTAATAGCAGTATTACCACCCTTTTTGATCCTGGATCAACTCCTCCAAACCTGGCTCCTCGAAGACATTGGCAGGGGCGATCGCACCACACAATCGCTTTTTCCCACAGGTTCTCCACCCGGAACCGCAACGTGGATCATTAAAGAACCAGGGATTATTGCAGGACTGGCGATCGCCGCTCGTGTATTCCATTTACTCGATCCTCAGATGGTCTTTGCCCCCGCTGAAGAAGGGCAATTCTACGAAAGCGGTCAAGTCATTGCTCAAATCTCTGGCTCACTGAATGCATTGCTGATGGGAGAACGGGTGGCATTAAATTTGGCAATGCGGTTGAGCGGAATTGCAACGGCAACGAGACAGTATGTAGAACAGATTGCTGATTTGCCAACTCAGTTTGTCGATACGCGCAAGACCACGCCAGGATTGAGAATTTTGGAAAAGTACGCAACGCAGGTCGGGGGAGCGATGAATCACCGCATGGGATTGGATGATGGCGTGATGATTAAAGACAATCACATTGCAGCAGCGGGAGGAATTGGCAAGGCGATCGCCCAAATCCGCTCTCGAATTCCTTACCCGTTAACCATCGAAGTGGAAACAGAAAATTTGGAGCAAGTCGCAGATGCATTACAGCACGGCGCAGATATCATCATGCTCGATAATATGTCGCTAGAAATGATGGCTGTGGCTGTGCAACAAATTCGGGAAAAGAGCGATCGCATCAAAATAGAGGCTTCAGGAAATATTACCCTAAAAAGAATTCGAGCGGTGGCAGAAACCGGAGTAGATTACATCTCCAGTAGTGCGCCCATTACCCGCTCGAATTGGTTGGATTTAAGTATGCGAATTACGTCATGAACAAGCGCCCCCAGCCTGAGCGATCGCCCTCAGGAAGCCACCGCCGATTGAGCAGTGGGCGAGAATAAACGACGCTGTTGCCGTTATTAACATCCCCGGTGTAACCGCCGCCCGCATCCAAAAGGCTACCAAAGGGATCATGGCAAATGTAGTCCTTGTAGGCGGTGCTGCCAATTACAACGATCATGTGTCCGCCGGTTGGGGAAGCCAGGGAACCTCGGTGAAGAATGCCAATAATAATAGGAAACCCTGCGGCTAGAGAGGCATCCAGGTCGGCAAAGCCCAAGTTCGTGTGCCAAGTGGATCTAATTCCGATTTCGGAGAGTGCTTTGGTTTGGGCGCTGTGGTCGGTTGTATCGCCATACTTACGAACATATTGATAGTAAGCGTCGTCGCTGGAGAGGGGGGCTCCCAAAAATTTTGCCACCATGGCGCAGCTCGAAGTGTTGCAGGTGCGCATGGGTTCAAATTTGTTATCGACTTGTTGATAATAGGGAACTTTAAGCCGGATTTCTGGGGTGGTGTTGGCAGGGGCGGATGGGTTCCACGATCGCCACATTTTGTCTAGCCCAATGAGGGTTTTCTCTTGGCTCGATTGTTGCAACCATTTGAGAGCAGCGTTTTGATGCGGACGGGCTTGGTAGGAACGAAAAACTTGCACAAAATCGATCGCCCCTTTATCTTGACCATCACGCCACATCAACGCAAACTCGGCTTGCTTTTGGACACCCGTACAGCCTTGAAACCACTGAATGAGTTTAATTTGTTGAGGCTGGTTGCTAAATTGTTTGGCGATGGCAATGAGATCGACGGTCGTTGGAGCAGTTTGGCTGAAAGATGCACTGATATTTCGAGTATTAACCATAGTTCTATTTGTTACACGTCAAATCAACCTTGTATAGATTTAAGGTTCCCGATAAGCTGAGCCATAAAACTTTTTTAGATTAAAGAGGTATTAAAAAGTTTGAGAGATACAGTATTAATTGAGGGGTTTTACGGAGATTAGCGCGCTGCTTTGCAGATACCGCAAGGGTCGCCCTTCTACTCAACTGATGCGATCGAGAGGGCGATAAAAGGATGCGATCGAGAGGGCGATAAAAAGATCAATTAGGTCGCTATCCTAGAGAATGTTGAATTCGGTTAAGAGGATGTCTGAGAAGTCTCAAAGATTATTCTCCCCTTAAATCCCCCAGCTTGGCGGACTTCTGAACCCGTTCTCCTTCAAAGTCCCCCAGAATGGGGGAGCTAGGGGGCAGATCGAACAGCAATCTAGACTTTTCAGATAACCTTTAAGATCTCTGTTTGCGGAACTTTGGAACTATGAATGCTACGATCGCCCAGTTAAAAAAACGCTTTGAGCAAGCCTTAGTGGCTGCATTTGGCACCGATTTGGCGGGAACCGACCCGATTTTGGTGCCTGCTAGTAATCCTAAGTTTGGAGATTATCAGGCAAATGTAGCGATGTCGTTGGCGAAGAGGCTAGGCAGGGCACCTCGGGCAATCGCGGAGCAAATCATTCAGCATCTTGAGGTTAGCGATATTTGTGAACCGCCCACCGTTGCAGGTGCTGGATTTATTAATCTGGCATTGAAAACCCAGTATTTAGAAACGCAGCTCAAAGCCCTTCAATCAGACGCAAGGCTCGGAATTGCTCCCACTCAAAATCCTCAGCGCGTCATCGTCGATTATCCTAGCCCCAACATTGCCAAAGAAATGCATGTGGGGCATTTGCGCCCCTCGGTGATTGGTGATGCGATCGCCCGAGTTTTAGAGTTTCTAGGGCATGACGTGTTGCGGCTGAGTCACATTGGCGATTGGGGCACCCCGTTTGGAATGCTGATCGCCTACGTCAAAGAGACCTATCCTGAAGCACTGGCATCCGGAGAATTAGCCTTAGGCGATTTGGCAACCTTTTATCGAGCCGCCAAAAAACGATTTGATGATGACACCACTTTTCAGGAAGCGGCTCGGTTAGCCGTTGTGCAACTTCAAGCTGGTGACGCGGAAACCCTGCGGGCATGGAAAGTGGTGTGTAATTTATCGAATCGGACGAATCGCCAGATTTTTGATTTAATGGGGCTTTCTCCCCACATTCAAGAAAGGGGCGAATCTTTCTACAATCCGCACCTGGCAGGAGTATTAGAGGAACTGAAGAGGCTGGGGCTGTTGGTGGAAGATGCGGGTGCTCAGTGCGTTTTTCTGGAAGGTTTTACTAACAAAGAGGGCAAGCCGTTACCGCTCATTGTACAGAAGTCGGATGGAGGCTATAACTACGCCACCACTGATTTAGCAGCAATTCGTTACCGAGTGGCGGAAGATAAAGTGCAACGGGTGATTTATCCGGTGGGAGCCGAGCAAACGAACCATTTTGCCCAAATTTTTCAGGTAGGACGACGAGCCGGATGGATTACCGATGAAGTTGAGTTTTTCTATGCGCCGCTGGGGGCAATTTTGGGTGAGGATGGCAAAAAGCTGAAGAGTCGATCGGGAGATGCGGTGCGGCTGGTCGATTTGCTGGATGAGGCGATCGCCCGTGCCCGGACGGACTTAGAAACGCGACTCGTCGAAGAAAAAACGAGAAGAGACCGAAGAGTTTATTGCCAATGCCGCAAAAGTCGTAGGCATTAGCGCCATTAAATATGCCGACCTCAGCCAAAACCGCACCAGTAGCTACATTTTTAGCTACGACAAAATGTTGGCGCTCCAGGGCAACACAGCACCCTATATGCTTTATGTGTACGTGCGCGTTCAGGGAATTAGCCGTAAAGGTGGCGTTGACTTTGAGCAACTAGGCTCGGATTGTGCGATCGCACTGCAAGATGAAACAGAGCTAACGTTGGCGAAGTATTTGCTTCAGTTTGATGAGGCGCTCAGCGAAGTAGAAGCAGATCTGTTACCCAATCGCTTGTGTCAATATTTATTTGAACTCAGTCAGAAATTTAATCAATTTTACGATCGCTGTCCTATCCTGTCAGCAGAAGAGCCGTTGCGGACTTCGCGGCTAGTGTTGTCTGACCTAACGGCTCGAACGATTAAGCTAGGGTTGTCACTCCTGGGAATTGCGGTATTAGAGCGAATGTAGAACTGAAAAATCGCAATCATAAACCGATCATTTGGATGGTGTTAGAGGATGCTTTAAAAGTATAGATTGTGATCCGAACTGCCCCTAATCCCCAAATTGGGGGTTGGGGGGGCGAGTGTAAAGAACCTTGATACTTTTAAAGCATCCCCTTGAGTTTTTTACGGTTTTTTTAATGCCTCTACCTGCATTTGGCTACAGGTTTCTAGCCAAGAAACGACCGATCGCGTCTTCAAAGATTTACCATTACATCCCAATGACTTAATTGCTTGTCCTGAAAACTTTTCTGTTTGGCTCACTCGTGCCATTGCGATCGGGAAAGTGATGCCAAATGTAATGAGAATTCCCACCCAGATCAGAATGTATTTATGCATCTTGAGCGTATTCATAGTTAACACTCCTGCTACTGCAACGGCAGATAAGGAAACAACGGATGCCACGCCATTGCTGTTGCCAATGTATACAGGCTAAATAACCAAAAGAAAATGGTGCGCGGTTTCACATTACGGTTTTTTAGCAAAGGATAGAGAATGATTAAACTACCCAACCAGCCCATTAACATGACCGTTTCTTTACCCGCATAGCTCCCAATATTTCCCCACATCGGGTCAAGGCTAGTGCTGCCTGGAACCCAACTCCCTAAGCTTTTGAGAACCGCCTCGCGTGCCTTAGACGTAACCGAAAGATGGTGCGCCACCATCATTGCAGCGGCTCCAATGCCTCCACTGATCAAAAAAGCAGCGGCTCCTCCTGAAGCGATCGGCGGATTTTTTGAACCTTCATGCAGCCCTCCTGGAAACTGCTTCAACCCGTTCCAAATTTGGGTGTAAAACGGCGATCGCACCTGCGACAATTTCATAGTCTGTTTTCTCTCAATAACTTGTTTTCTCTCAATAATTTACAGCGCATGAACTTTAGCAATGCCTAATCCAGTGACAAAACCACCCATGGCAAAAAACATCATTGCCATTAATGCAACCGAGGTTGCTGCTAAAACAGGATGGTTCTGCTTCTCTAAAATGGAGTCGCCGTACCGCCACAAAATCCAGGCACAAGCCACGCCCAAAGGCAATGTAAACAAAACGCTAAACTCGTGATATTCCATAAAAATATACTGCACCAGCGGCGAATTCTCCTTGATCCATGCCCGTGCGCCGCCATAGGTAAGATCAGCCCGATATCGCATGTAGCCCAGGTTGCCGTGCGATCGCCAAAAAGAGACAACAGATGCCCAAAATGTCAGCGTCCGCATCTGCGGCAAAACTTTGGCAGAGCCGCGCAGCAAAGGAAATGCTAGGTGTCCGGCATAGGCAATGACCACAGTCGCTAACATTGCGCCACAGCCATGAATAAAGCCCAGCGATCGCTGCCACGGACTGTGGTGCAGCAAATTAACAAGGGGCAAAAACAGAAATAATCCGGCAGAAAGAATCGCTAATCCATAAACACTAACTGTTGCGATATCAAGCGATCGCGGAAACTCAGAATCGGTAACGGGTTGTGGAACTTCCAGGTCTGATTGCTGCATTGGTAGATTTTCCTCAGTTAAGCGCACAAGCTAACGAGCCTTGCTTTAAGAAGACTGCTTGTATGGCTTATTGACTTTAATATCATTAAAGCAGAGTTATAGCTCTAGGCGGCAAAGACTGATCCTAATAAATCTTAAGCTTTTAGAGCCTTTCAAGAAACTACAGCTTATCTAAGTGCCTTATTGATATGAGAACAAAAGCAACAACCTTAGTATCTTCTTGAACTGGTTAGCTCCATAGTGCAAGCTGAGGTTTGAACCGCATCGGCTGGTCAGGGCTACAGCCTCGATATACGGTAGCCCCTAGTATTTTGACGATCTCACCCATTTGGCTATCTCACGCAGACGCTCATGTACTTGCCGTTAGCAAATGGGGCAGGAATAATCGGCGTAAACTTCAACCGATCGCTAGCAATCTTTTTCACATCAAACTCGTTCATCCCGGCAATACTTGGTCGCGATCGCCCTCTATCCACACCCGCACTCGATCGCCATGGGCAACGGGCAGCAGTTCATTAAGCTCTGAAGTCAGTGAAATCTGTAAATGAAATTTTAGAGGTGATCTGAACAGTCTAGATTGCTGCCCGTTCTGCCCCCTCAATCCCCCATTGTGAAGAACTTTGAAGGTGAACGGATGCGGAAGTCCCTAAATTGGAGGGGTGGGGGGCGAGTGTAATCATCTTTGAGATTTCTCAGACCTCCTCTTATGAGTCAGTCTTCTCTTCAACAGGAGCATCATGCTCCCCGGAATCCTGTTGCTTGGTGGCTAAATAGTCAGCGAGGGGATGAATAGCGATAATATTGCCCCCCATCCGGCTAATGCGAAGCATTTCATCATTCATCCGGTTGTAGGGAACCTGAATCAATAGGTTACTGCTGTTGCGGAGGGGATAACTATTTTTTGTCGTTTGGTCGTTTTGGCGGAGTCCTTCGACTTCGTAAACGAAGACGCGATCGTTAGCCGCAGAGAGTCCTAGCATACTAAAATTATCTCCTGAAAGTATTATTAAAGGTCAGTTAGCGTAGGGCAAAGCATTAGAGCCCAAGGTTTTAGACCGGATTAAAAATCTTTGACCTAATGCTTTACCCTTAGAAACACTTCTACTGAGCGATCGAGACACTCGCCACTTTGCCGCCCATTTTATTGATTTGTTGGAGCGTGCTAGAGAGTTGCTCGTAGGGCACGATAAACTCTTGGCTGCTGCGCCGCACTTTAGGATATCTGGGCAGGCTGATACCCGATACTTCAATGCGGTAGAGGCGATCGGATGAATTGATCGATGAACGTCCGAAGGCACGGGAGGGTGCCACATTTTTCTCAGACGGTTGGTATGCCCAGCCTTCGTTAGCACCGGAAGGTCCGATGACCGCAGAGACGCTATTTTTGCCTAACTCACCTGCCAAACGCGAGGAAGAACCCGCAATTTGAGAGCGATCGCTGGTGGCATATCCCCGATAGAGCTGAAACATGCGGGTGAACCCAGCCGTTTTCTGCCCAGTTTGGGTCGAGAAGCCTCGATAGTAAGGCACAACTGAATCGCCAAAATGGGTTTCGTATTCGTCAGAGTCGATATAAGAATCAATGTCTGCTTCAAAACCTTGATTTTGATAGCGATCTAAATGTTCAACCACTTCAGATTCATCGTAGGGCGCGCGTCCTAGCAAATGCTTAAAATTCAATTCAATCACCCTGGTTTGAAAATGGGGGTAAAGGAATTTGGTTTTGTATAGCTCTGTTTTTGCCAAAGCCCGGACAAACTCACGCACTGTAATTTGTCCATTGCACAGCAAAGACTCCAGAGCGACCTGACGTTCGGTTGCCATGAGATAATCGTTGCCCAAAACTTGGCGGTAAATGGCTTGAATCGCATTCGCGCCTTCTTCGGGGGTCCAGTTCGGACGAAGTTCGACGGGAGGGCGATCGGTGTAAGCGCTGGTGCCGAGGCGGGAAGCCGCAGTGGTAATTGCCATAGGTTTATGCTTCTTTTGAGATTAGGAGGTTCGGCTTAACTTCAAACTAGGCGGGGAGAATACTCACGATTCGACCGCCGCGCTGATTGAGCCGCTGAAGGGTGGGTGAAAGCTGATCGTAGCTTACCAAGTACTCGCTGACACTGCGACGAATTTGGGGAGTGTTGCTGCGATTTGCCTGCATCACCCGCACTCGGAACAGATCACCCCGATCGCCAGCGGTTGTTCCGGCTAATCCCTTGCCAAAGTTGGGAGTTCGCACAGAGGTTGCTGTATTGTGCGCCAAGTCTTCAGTCAGCCAAGCCGATTTATTTCGACCTTGAGCGCGATCGCTGTTGGCATAGCCATGGTAAAGCTGAAACATCCGAGGGAAGCCAACGGTTTTCTGATTCCGCTGCGTGGCAAAGCCCCGATGATAAGGCACAATGGAGTCGCCAAAGCTCTCTTGGTATTCCATAGAATCCAAGTAAGAGTCAATCTCCGCTTCATATCCTTGTTCGATATAGCGATTAACGTGCTCTGTAATTTCAGATTCATCGTAAGGCGCGCGACCCAACAAATGTTTATAGTTCAATTCAATAAAACGAACCTGAGGAGTCGAGTAAAAAAACTTTTTTCGATATAGCTCTGACTGCGCTAATGCACGGATAAATTCACGCACGTTAATATCACCACGACGCAGCAAAGACTCAGCGCTAGTTAACCGCTCAGATTGCATCAAGTGATCATTGCCGAACACTTGGCGGTACGCAGTAGTGATCACCGCTTGCACATCTCCTTCTGACCAATTTGCCCGTAACTCTACCGGAGAGGTAACAACAAATGGCTCAAAACCTAACTGGGTCGCTGCCATAGTACTTGTCATGTCTGAACTCCTGAAATATTAATGGGAATATTAATGACAAAAACACGCCCAGAACCACAAACCGCTGTTCATACAATTCGGCACTTTATGCAGTTAAGCACTCTATGCAATCAAGCATCTACAGCATTCTGGTGTTCTGGGCGAAAACAATCCCTTAGCTTAGGGCGTTAATGGCATAGTCGATGTAGGAGTTGGCTTCTACAGCAGGATCGCCGCTCAAACCATGATTCGCTTTGATATGCTTCAGCGCTTCTACATACCAGCTAGGCGATAGTTCAAAGGTGCGGTTGATTTCGGCTAAGCCACTGACCAAATAGTCATCCATGGGACCCGTGCTGCCTGCAACCAAACAGTAGGTGATCATGCGGATATAGTAGCCGATGTCACGAACGCACTTTGCCTTACCTGTGTTGCTTGAGGCATAGTTGTTGCCTTGCATTTGGGTGGTGTATGGGAACTTTTGGTAAACTGCGTTAGCCGCTCCTTCAGCTAGGCTAGAAGCTTTGGAACTCAAGCCTTTTGCTGCATCAAGGCTAGCTGTGGCTTGACGGAAGCGACCAAATGCAACTTGGAGTTCGGTGGAACTCAAAAAGCGTCCTTGAGAATCTGAGGTTGCGACCGCTTCTGTTAAAGGCGTTTTCATACTTAATTGTCCTTTTGGTTGTGGAAAGTTGTGAATTGTTTTTGGAAAGTGACTTCACATTGAAGCCGGATGAAGAAGGAGAGAACCCTAACCGACCGCAGAGGCGGCTTTGTCAAAGTAGCTGCTCAACTCAGACATCAGGGAGTTGCAGTCGCCACGGGTTACACCGTTAGGATCGTTGGCAATGGCGATCGCCGCTTCTTTCATTTTGTTCACGCCAGTTGCAACCGAGCCGCCAGGAACGCCCAAAGCTGAGTAGGTTTCCCGTAGACCATTCAGGCAACGATCTTCCAGCACGCTGGCATCTCCTGTAAATGCCGCGTAAGTGACATAGCGCAAAATGATTTCCATATCGCGCAAGCAGGCTGCCATGCGGCGGTTGGTGTAGGCATTGCCACCCGGTGCAATCAACTGAGGCTGATCTGCAAACAAAGCTCGTGCTGCATTCGCCACAATGGTGGATGAGTTGGAAGTAATGCGATTCACCACATCCATGCGCTTAGGACCTTCCGACACCATTGCTTTGAGGGCATCGATCTGAGCATCACTCACAAATTCGCCGCGAGTATCTGCTTGGGCAACTACTTTAGTAAAAGCGTCTAGCATTCGAGTATCTCCTGAGATTTGCACGAAGTAAGGGTTCAAAGCCTGACTGAACTGAAAGAATGGCAACGCAACGGGGCATTGTTAGCAAACTGCAACGAGTTAACCAAGCCCAGCTTGAATGGGCATGGCAAGGAGAGCGAAACCCTAACTCATTAGCTTAGAGCAACGTCCTATTGAGCAAATTCAGTCAAAGTACAATCAAATCCCCAAGCCGAGCGGGGCAGTAAATGCCTGACGATGAGCCTGAAGAATCTGAACCCCGACCTTGCAAGTCAAGGGTTCAGTGGCTTTTGAACAATTTGATTAAAGCAATTCATTTGTGCAATTATTGTGCAATTATTAGGCTGTAAATTAATCAACCTATTAAGAAATGCTAAGAGGGGCTGAAAGTTCTGTGTAGTAAGGATTGTGAGCTTTCTTGAAAATGAGAAGCTGTTGATTTGTCTTCATATTAGGTTACATTTCTCAACTATTGTCACTTGACACCGCGTCATTGGGGTACATCCCCTTTTGTGGAGCTTCGAGCCGCCCTCATCCCCAACCCTTTTTCCAGAGCGAGACCGTCCCTTTCTCGCAAGGCTCTTATTTAGATATTTATAGATATTTAGATGTCGGCACGCCCGCAGACCTTATGATCGCGATTTTGGCACATACACCGCGATCGCCCCAGGAATGACCCGAAACGTTGCCGGAGTCTGGGTTGTAATCTCGCCATCGGTGTCAATCGATCGGGCTTTTCGGGTAAACACCTCAATTTCTTGTCCCTGCAACAGTCGCATTCCCTGCTCTGTGGCATATTCTCCCCGAAATACCGCAGGAATTAATCCAAACGCTTGCCACCAGTGATCGATCTCCAAGCTGCACAAATCCAACCGATGATCATCAATATCTGCGTCAGCAGCCACGGTTAGGCCGCTGCCATAAAACCGCCCGTTGCACACCGTAATTTGTAGGGTTTTGACCTGAATCACTTCGCCATCACACCGAATTTCTGCCCGAAAGCGTCGCTGTTTTAAAATTAGCCGCAACGCAGTCACCGCATAGGCTATCACGCCCCAGCGCCGCTTGAATTGTTTCGCCACCGTCCGATTGATTTTGGCGCTCAAACCCAAGCCAGCTACGTTCAAAAAGTAGTTGCCGTTGACCCAGCCGAGATCAATCGATCGCGTCAAATTTTGCGCAATCACATCACAAGCGGCAAGCGGCGACTGAGGAATGCCGAGGGTGCGAGCCAGATTATTGGCGGTGCCTAAAGGAATAACGCCGACTGGCAACCGAGTGTCCAACAGTCCAGCGATCGCCGCATTCACCGTGCCGTCGCCGCCGCCAATAATCACCCGATCGACGCGATCGCCATACCGCCGAATCAACTCCGGCAACTTTCCCGGATCCTCAGCCGATTCTTCCACTAAATCCAAGCCCAGTTCTTGTAACCGCTCGGGTCACTTGTAGCCGAGTTTCTGCCCCTCGCCGAGCATGAGGGTTAATTAATAAAAGCGATCGTTGGTTCACAGAACGCTACCTTTTCGTAAGATTTTTTAACAGAAACACTCATCGAATCAGATTACTCTAACAAGTTGGGGGCTAATCGAGCCGTTGGTCAGCATTCGATTGTTCCGCAGAAGAACATCACCTTTTATCAACGTTTAGGTAGTTTTATTAGGAATTTAGCATGGTCAATTTAGCAATCAAGCTGAAAGAAGGCACCAAGAAAGCCCACACAGCCGCAGAAAACGTCGGTTTCGTCAAATGCTTCCTGAAAGGCGTGGTCGAAAAAAGCTCCTACCGCAAACTTGTGGGCAATCTCTACTTTGTCTATGCGGCAATGGAAGAAGAAATGGAACGCCTCAACCAAAACCCAATTATTTCAAAGATTAACTTTCCTGAGCTGCACCGCAAAGCTAGCCTAGAGCAAGACTTATTCTATTACTACGGCAGCAATTGGCGCGATCAAGTCGTGCTTTCGTCGGCAGGCAAAGCTTACGTCGATCGCATTCGAGAAATTGCCAAAACCGCCCCCGAACTGTTGATCGCCCACTCCTACACTCGCTATATGGGCGACCTGTCGGGTGGTCAAATCCTTAAAGGCATTGCGCAGCGCGGCATGAACTTGGTGGATGGCGAAGGCACAGCCTTTTACGAGTTTGAAGCCATTCCTGACGAAAAAGCGTTCAAAGCCAACTATCGTCAGACGCTCGATGCACTGCCCCTCACTGAAGCAGACGCAGACCGAATTGTGGAAGAAGCCAATGATGCGTTTGGCTTAAACATGACGATGTTCCAAGAGCTAGAAGGAAACCTGATTAAGGCGATCGGCATGTTGCTCTTTAACACCCTCACCCGCCGCAAAACACGGGGCAGCACTGAGCTGGCGACTGTTGAGTAAGTTTTTTACTCTAGAAAATCAAGGGCTAGAGTTTTGGATGTTGAGTCTTGAGGGATGGGTGTTTTAGCCCAAAGCTAAGGATTTAAAATTCAAAGCTCTAGCCCTAATTTTTAAATTGGGTGTGAGATGCACAAATTTCACCCTCACTCTAAATCCCTCTCCCAGAACGGGAGAGAGACTTTAATGCTGGCTCCTTCTCCCTCTGGAGAAGGGTCGGGGATGAGGGCCGGTAGAAATCTCACAGTTCAAATAGGATTGCCATATACGTTAAATATGCAATTATGCCCCTGCGATCGCCCCTCCCCATACTGCTGCGCTTGGCGATCGCAGTACACTAGATCCATTCCTTAGGCGCTATGTCACAAGTTTCAACGCCGTTACCACCCGAAGTTATTTACCCGGACAGCGACGGCAAGCCGATGTCAGATAATACCTAGCAGTTCCGTTGGATTGTTCTCATTCAGCAGAACCTAGCCGCAATGTTTGCCCAGATGCCAACGTCTTTGTTGCCGGAGATTTGCTTTGGTATCCCGTTGAAGGCGATAACAAAACCCACTCCGCTCCGGATACCATGGTCATTTTTGGCAGGCCGAAGAGTGAGCGCGGTTCCTACCAACAGTGGAAAGAGGAAAATATTGCTCCTCAAGTTGTGTTTGAGATTCTTTCTCCTAGTAATACTCAAACAGAAATAAACAAGAAGCTGCTGTTCTACGATCGCTACGGTGTTGAAGAATATTACTTCTATGACCCTGATAGAAATGACCTCAGCAGTTGGCTGCGTCAAGGCGACCCTTGCGGTATCTGCGAAGCAGCGCGCCTCACTGTTATCGACCCGATCGCCAGTTGGGGCAGTCCTCGACTTAACATTTGTTTTGATTTAACGGACGAAAGGTTACAACTTCTGCATCCAGACGGCACTCCGTTCACTACCCTGGAACAAGAACGCCAACGAGCGGATAAATTAGCGGCAAAGCTGCAAGAGCTTGGGATTGATCCAACTAACATCTAAGTTCTCCTGGCGAACTTATTTATTCTTGATCTAGACCCTATGGTTGGAGGAAGGACATCCCACGGTAGAATCTGAGATTAGCGACACGCCGCATTCTCTTCAGTCGGGGATGCCTTGCTCCTTGCTGATCCGTCTCCGTCCCTCATCTCAGCCCCATAACAATGCGCTTCGACAAAATTTTGATTGCTAACCGAGGAGAAATTGCCCTTCGCATCCTCCGCACCTGTGAAGAAATGGGCATCGCCACGGTTGCAGTCCATTCCACCACCGATCGCAACGCTCTCCATGTCCAGCTTGCCGACGAAGCCGTTTGTATAGGCGAACCGCCCAGCAGCAAAAGCTATCTCAACATTCCCAATATCATTGCAGCAGCGCTGACTCGCAACGCCACCGCAATTCATCCTGGCTATGGTTTTTTGGCAGAAAATGCCCGCTTTGCCGAAATCTGCACCGATCACCAAATTGTGTTCATTGGTCCCTCGCCCGACTCCATGCGATCGATGGGCGACAAATCTACTGCCAAAGAGACGATGCAGAAGCTGGGCGTGCCCACGGTGCCCGGCAGTGATGGGTTGATTGCTGACGAACAAGAAGCCATGGCGATCGCCAAACAAATTGGCTACCCCATCATGATCAAAGCCACAGCAGGGGGCGGCGGCAAAGGGATGCGTCTTGTTCGTTACCCCGAAGACCTGATCAAATCCTATATGGCAGCCCAGGGTGAAGCCGAAGCGGCATTTGGCAACTCTGGCGTTTACATTGAAAAATTTGTGGAGCGTCCTCGCCACATTGAGTTCCAAATCTTGGCAGATAGTCATGGTCATGTGGTTCACCTCGGCGAACGAGAATGCTCGATTCAACGTCGTCACCAAAAGCTTCTCGAAGAAGCGCCCAGCCCAGCCCTCACGCCATCTCTGCGGAAAAAGATGGGTGCCGCAGCCGTGCGAGTGGCAAAAGGCATTAACTACGTCGGGGCGGGCACCGTCGAATTTTTGTTAGATCAATCAGGCAACTTCTACTTTATGGAGATGAACACCCGGATTCAGGTCGAACATCCGGTCACCGAAATGATTACGGGGCTCGACTTAATTGCCGAACAAATTCGTATTGCCCAAGGCGAAAAGCTTCAGTTCAACCAAGATCAAATTGAGTTTCGCGGTCATGCGATCGAATGCCGTATTATGCCGAAGACCCCGACCACAACTTTCGCCCCAGCCCCGGACGCATTAGCGCCTACTTGCCCCCGGGTGGTCCGGGAGTACGGATGGATTCCCACGTCTACACTGAGTATGAAATTCCACCCTACTACGATTCTCTCATTGGCAAACTGATTGTGTGGGGGCAAGATCGACCGACGGCGATCGCGCGGATGAAGCGGGCATTGCGGGAGTGTGCCATTACCGGGCTGAAGACGACTCTTAGCTTTCACCAAAGAGTTTTGGAATCCCCCGATTTTGTTAAGGGCGATATCTATACGAATTTTGTGGAGCAGGTGATGATGAAAGGGAAATAGTGTGGCGAGCTATGGGATGATCCGCTCCGCCACCCGCAATTTTGCCGATCGCGATCGCCCATTCACTTTCAACTCTTCCTCTCCCGCAATAATCGGCTTCTTCGTCCACACCTTCAAATCGGGCGATTCCTTCAGGGTGTGCTTCACAATTCGATCTTCCAAACTATGAAAGCTAATAATCACTAGCCTTCCCCCCCGGCTTTAGCCAGTGCGGAGCCTTGCTCAAAACGTTTCTAACACCTCCAACTCCCGATTCACCGCAATCCGCAATGCCTGAAACGTCCGGGTGGCAGGGTGAATGCGTCCATAGCGATAGGCGCGCGGAACGGCATGAAAAATGGTGTCTGATAGGGCTGTCGTGGTCTCAAACGGGCGATGCTCGACAATGCGGCGGGCAATTTGACGCGACAAGCGCTCTTCCCCATACCGATAAATCACGTCCGCAATTTTGACTTCTTCCCAAGTATTAATCAAATCTGCCGCCGTCCAGTCTTGCCGTTGATCCATGCGCATATCTAGGGCTGCCTCGTGGCGAAAGCTAAAGCCGCGTTCGGGAATGTCGAACTGGGCAGAACTCACGCCCAGATCCGCAAGAATGCCATCAAATTGTCGATCGCCGGGATCGTAGTTGGCAAAGTTAGTGGCGCAGAACTGAACGCGATCGCCAAACTCTGCTAGTTGAAGACGGGCAGCGGCGATCGCCTGTTCATCCTGATCCAACGCCGTTATCTGCACATCAGGCAGCGTCTCCAAAATCAACCGACTATGCCCGCCCCCGCCCACTGTTACATCCAAATAATGTCCGTCCGCCCTCAGCGCCAGCCCCTCCAGCACCTCTTGGCTCAGCACAGGAATGTGAACAAACTCAGTCTCTACCTGCATAACGCCTCAATAATTTCCACCCCCTAGCATCTTCCATTAAAGCGACAATTCAAATCAAGCTATCACTAGGTTTCTAGCAACAGACTCTCTATAATCAAGAAGTTGAATCGGCGCAACACCCAGACCCTTAGCGTGGGAGATAGTTCATCTATGTCAATGATCGAAACCAAGACCGAACCCATGGTCATCAACATGGGCCCTCACCACCCTTCTATGCACGGGGTGTTGCGGCTTATCGTTACTCTAGATGGCGAAGACGTAGTAGACTGCGAACCCGTCATTGGCTACCTGCACCGAGGCATGGAAAAAATTGCCGAAAATCGCACCAACATCATGTACGTGCCTTACGTCAGCCGTTGGGACTACGCCGCAGGCATGTTTAACGAGGCAGTCACCGTCAACGCCCCCGAAAAGCTGGCAGACATTCCTGTGCCCAAGCGCGCTAGCTACATCCGGGTCATCATGCTAGAGCTGAACCGGATCGCCAATCACCTGCTGTGGCTAGGACCTTTCCTAGCAGACGTAGGCGCTCAGACTCCCTTCTTCTACATTTTCCGCGAACGGGAACTAATCTATGACCTCTGGGAAGCTGCCACTGGCTACCGCATGGTCAATAACAACTATTTCCGTATTGGTGGAGTCGCTGTAGATTTGCCCTATGGATGGGTTGATAAGTGCCAAGACTTCTGCGACTACTTCCTACCCAAGGTTGATGAATACGAGAAGCTGATTACCAACAACCCCATCTTCCGTCGTCGCATTGAGGGAATTGGCACCATTACCCGCGACCAAGCCATTAACTGGGGGCTTTCGGGACCCATGCTACGGGCATCGGGCGTGCAGTGGGATTTGCGCAAAGTTGATCACTATGAGTGCTACGACGACTTTGATTGGGACGTGCAGTGGGCAACCGAGGGAGATTGCTTTGCCCGTTACGTCGTTCGTATTCAAGAAATGCGTGAATCTGTCAAGATTATCAACCAAGCCCTCAAGGGTCTACCCGGGGGACCTTACGAAAACCTGGAAGCCAAGCGGATGGCTGCGGGACCTAAATCAGAGTGGAACAGCTTTGATTATCAGTTTATTGGTAAAAAAATTGCACCCACCTTCAAAATACCTGCTGGTGAACATTACGTCCGTGTGGAGAGTGGTAAAGGCGAGCTAGGAATTTATATTATTGGGGATGATAGCGTGTTTCCTTGGCGCTGGAAAATTCGGGCAGCGGACTTTAACAATCTGCAAATCTTGCCTCATTTGCTACGCGGAATGAAGGTTGCAGATTTAATTGTCATTCTGGGCAGCATCGATATCATTATGGGGTCAGTCGATCGCTAAGCTTAGATCCCTACTAGCTTCAGCCTTCCGTTTTTTTGAACAGCGGAGGGCTTTTTTAGTTTAAATAACGCTAAGGGAGTTGCAATAAAATAACGTCCCGAACCGCCCCCTAAATCCCCAATCTGGGGGACTTCCAAGCCTTTCAAATGCCCCTAGATTGGATTTAGGGGCTAGAAAGCTAGAGCACCCCCCTGGAACTTTATTTCAATGCAGACCCCTAAAACCATTTTGTGGAGTTGAAAACTTTATGCTTCTCAGAGCTTTATAAATAATCTATGGCTTCATCCTTAATATCTCTCAACATTAAACCTCTTTCAACAAGCGTCAAATTCGATGCTTAAGCTCTCATGGTATTAAAAAAACTTAAGATTCATCGTTTTAAGATAGCTTGTCGCCAAATTGATTAAGGTTTTGGAGCAAGATTAGCTCCTTAGAACGCCCTCACAGCCAAGAATTGAGCGCGGATTGAGCCGATTTTTCGGTAATCTGCAAGAAGGGGCTAAAGATATCTATAGACTTTGTACAGACTTTGTACAGACTTTGTACAGAGACTCCGCAGTAGTACTGAAGTGACACAGGTCACCTTTCAGGAAAACTAAGGGTGTTTATCGAACCATTTAATAAATTGGCTAGGTAGCATTAGATGTCATGGAGGTTCTACTGATTAGAAACTCTATCCAACTTAAAAAGAACCGTTGTGCCGAGCGACGGTTAACTGTTAAGGCAGGCTTAGTTTACAAGAGTATGAAGCAGAGATGCTGAGTAACATTCGCTAGAATTTACCGACTTTTGGTTCTGAACATGCCTCAGTTTCTCGTTGTCTTCCCATTCAAGTTTGTGTGCTGTGTTCTAGGTTTGCGGAGTCGTTACTTCGTGACAGAACCCTGATTGAAAATAATCATTTATTATTACGGCTAGAGAACATGAAAGACATTGATTTCAAAACATTAGAATTAATTGCGGCACAACCCTTCGAGTTTGATCTTGAAGAGGGTTTTACGCTTCAAAGTTATCAGTATGAGGATGTCTCTCTTAATGAAATTTTTGATTTACTGGAGGGTGCTGTGGAGACGTACAATGCGATCGCCCCTACTTTATCAAAACGTTTGAGGGAAAATGCTGAACAGGAAATTGATTTTTTCTATTCATTAATTCAAAAACGTCTAAGTGCTTTGATCGTTCAACCTGACCTTCTTCATGCTGATAGTCAATGGGTGACAGCATAGTTAAAGATTAACGCGATGTGCCACGACCCTCCACCCCCAGTTCCTTCTCCCAAGGCAGGCTACTGATCGTGTACGCACCAGTCGAACCTGGCTTCGTTGCAGTGTTTTTCGCCCCCCTAAGTCCCCCATGCTGGGGATTTGGGGGGCGGTTCGCCGGGGGCGTAGCTGGATTCAACAACTTGTGTGTACACGGTAGCCCAAAGCGGGAGAGGGATTTAGCGATTATCCTGCCAAATATTCCCCATTCCCTTCAGCACGCCTTTGCCCACAAGCCCGATTCCCCGCCCAATCACCTCAGTCAGCACATAAACTACTCCATTTCCCACAAACGACACCACAGAACGCAACCGTGGGGCGATCGCATCTCTCGCTTCTAGTGCCAGCGTAATAGCTCGGGGAATGCCTTCTAGCTGCTCTAGTTCCTGATAGCGAGTGGCGTAGATGGCGGTGCGCCGAATGCCGCGTGTTGAAAAAACTAGGAGCTGATGTTTGCTTTCAAAGATATCGGTGGGTTCGCGCAAGAGTTGCTCTAAGCGGTATCGCCATGATAAATCATTGCGGAATCGTTCGATATCACGAATAGAAAGTAAGCGGCGATCGTAAAAAGTTTGTTTAATAACTTCCACGTTCGCAAAATGATTTAACAAAGGCTGCATCACTGCGTTCGCCATTTGAATCATCCAGTTTTCCAAAAGAACCTCTGCTCTGGCAAGTGCTTCAGGATTGCCGGGTGCATACAGAGCGCTGTCAATCTCTAGCGGGGCTTGAAAGAGAAGGTGCTTAAGCAGGTCGGAAACGCCAGGAATTTTTTCGAGAATAGCGACTTGAATGAGGTTTCTATCTTGGAGCAAAACATCAACCACTTCTACTTCCATTCCGGCAAGGGGAACAGTGTAGTATTTGCCAAAAAAATCTGTGACGATCGCCTCCCAAAGGTCTTGTAAAATATCAGGTTTCTTAGACTGAAGTTGAACCGCTTGAACTTGAGAATAGGCTAATTCGCCTAAGAGGTCTTCGATTTTTCGGAGAATGAGATAAAACAATTCTCTTTTTTTGTCCTCGCGAAGAATGTCAGTTTCGAGCGGGGTTTCAGTGAGATTTTCTAGGCTAGTTTGCAGTTTGCTGGAAATACGGTCGAAAAGGAGCGATCGCAGGTCGCGGACTTGTTCAATAAAAGCAGAGGAGTGAGGGGCGATCGCGGTGGATTGAATGGGAGGAATAGGAACAGAAAGAGGAAAGTTGTCGGGAAATCGACGGACTGGAGAACCTGAAACCGGGGCGATCGGTGGGCGCGTTTGCTAAAGGCGGAGCACCTCCTGAGGGAGAAGCCTCAGGGGTAAGCAAACGTGTCACTAGCCATCTTGCGGCTCGCAGCTCGCGGTATCTTCCGGCAACGATCGCCCGTTCTAACAACGAGAGATCAGGGTTTTCTAACTCATTAATAATTGCGTTCATCACATCATCAATTTGTCGAACACTAGATTGTTGCAACTGAGTTCTGAAATGGTTCAAAATACCAGAACGGATCAAAGGTCTCTGGGTTGAGAGCGGAGACCGGACTGACCGGGGTGCAGATCGGAAATTTGGCAGAGCACCGTCTTGGAGCGGCATCCAGTAGTCCTGCCCACCCAAGACTCGCCGAATGATGGCAACAAGGGATTCGGCACCTAAACCTTTAGCACAGTAGCCGTTGGCTCCAGCTCGGTGAGCTTCATTGAGCTGGTCAACATTCGGGGAAGAGGTAATGAGGAGAACGGGAAGATGGGGACATTGCCCCTTGATGCGTTGGCAAAGAGGTAGCCCTTGCAAGGAAGAGGGATTGGAGCGCCCTAAGTGAATATTGAGAATGATCAGGGCAATATTTTCAGCAGCGGGTAGGGTTGAGCTGCTCTCTAGAAGACTGGTTGAGAACCCTCGCGCATTTTCCAATATTTGGATGGTTTTGCTGCCATCAGAATCTTCTAAGGCGAGTTCCAAATCTGCATACTGCTCTAAGCAAACTCGCAATCTGAGACAGAATTCCGAGTCTTCGTCAATTAATAATAACTGGGAGCGGTTTACCGGGAGCGGCACTTGATCAACGCCCATGGATGATTACAGGGTGGAACTACACTTCGACTCACCTTAGCAGAAATTTTGGCAAGCGCTTTAGCGCTACGCAAATTTCGCGGTCAATGCCTTGAGGGATGGGGCTTGAGGGACGGGCTTTAGGGAGTTTGGCTTTAGGGAGTTTGGCTTTGAGGGAAGGCTTGCCGATCTTTGAGCCGCCCTCATCCTCAACCCTTTTCCCAGAGCGAAAGAAGGGAGCCAGAATCAAAGTTCCTCTCCCCAAACGGGCTGCTGTGTACACACAACTCTAAACTAACTTCGTTGCAGTCTTTTCGCCCCCTAAATCATCTGGCTTGGAGTAACATAGAGCTCGGAGCCC
>JAAUPA010000055.1 GCA_012034615.1 Leptolyngbyaceae cyanobacterium CSU_1_4
GATACACGTAATTCTGCATCGGTCCACATTGCAGTTGTTTCAGGTAGAGTGTTTCCGTCATGTCCGCACTCATTCAGCGATGTCAGCTCTTTGCCTTCGACCGCGCGAATTTCGCGGCATCCAGCCCGAGCAGCCGCACGGCATTGAGCCCGCAGATCTGCTGCCGCTCGGCCTTCGACAGTGACGGAGTCTGCTCGACGTGCTCGACGGGATCGTACTCGCCCATGTCGAATGGATAGTCGGTGCCGAGCAGAACGTGGTCCGCGCCATATTGCTCGACCAGATGGCGCAGCATGTCCGGGTCGAACGTGATGGTGTCGAAATAGAACTTCTTCAGGTACGACGAGGGCGCTTTCCGGATCACGCGACGGCAGTCCGGTCGGGCGCGGTGCGCGTGGTCCATGCGCGCCCAGTAGTGGGCGATGAAACCACCGCCGTGTGCCACCAGCACCTTCGTCGTGCCCATCGCGATATCGAGGTACAGCGTCGGCGCCTCGGCGTCGTCGGGAAGGCTCCTGAGGGCGCCGATCGCGTCGCGGAGATCGATCGTCCAGAAGTCGAGAGGTAACTGTTCGGCGATCGCCCCTTTCACATCGATCAAAGCCACCTTTGCCCGCATCAGTGCTGCTGCCTGTCGTTGATTAATTGCCACATCCAAATTCGCTGCCTGTAGATTTCCTGAGTTAACAGCCTCTAAAATCGCTTGCTCTAAGGCTTCGATCCCCGTTCCTGCAGCGGCGACTGTTTTCACTACAGGGGCAATCGGGAGCCTAGAGAAATCTTGTTTTTCCACCAAATCAATTTTATTAACGACCAAAATCAAAGGACGATGTTTCACTGAGTTGTAAATCGCTTGGTCGGCATCTATCCAGCCCGCTTGTGCATCAATCGTTAGCAAAACCAAATCGGCGGCTTGAGCTACAGCGCGCGATCGCTCCACTCCAATTTGTTCCACCGTATCCAGTGCTTCCCGAATGCCAGCCGTGTCTAATACCTGAACTGGAATTCCACCGACGATAAGCTGCGATTCCACGATATCTCGCGTTGTGCCTGGAAGGTTCGTGACAATGGCGCGATCGCTCCGACTCCAAGCATTTAACAAGCTCGACTTACCCACATTAGGACGACCAACGATCGCCACCTTTAACCCTGTGCGCAAGAGTTGCCCCTGATCTGCGGTTGCCAAAATCTTTTCAACTTCTGCCAAAACTCTGGCTAAATCCCGTTTTGCTTGCTCCTCATCCAATGGCGGCAAATCATCGGCAAAATCAATCCGGGCTTCCACTTCCGCCAAAATATCCAAGCAACTGGCTCGAAGCTGACGAATTGGCTGTGCTAACTTACCCTGAAGTCCGGCGATCGCAGTTTGAGCCGCTTGGGGCGATTGTGCCCCGACCAAATCAGCAACGCTTTCCGCCTGAGTTAAATCCAGCCGCCCATTCAAAAACGCCCGCAGCGTAAACTCCCCCGGTTCTGCCAGCCTTGCCCCTTGCTCCAAACAAAGCTGCAAGACCTGCTGCACCGCCATAATTCCCCCGTGACAATGAAACTCCACCACATCCTCACGGGTATAGGAGCGGGGAGCCAACATCAACAACAGAAGCCCCTCATCGATCAACTGCTGAGTTTGAGGATGACGTACATATCCATAGAGAATTCGGTGGCTTTCCCAAGGTTGATGACCCGGACTATGAAAAAGAATTTGGGCGATCGCCACCGCCTGTGATCCCGATAATCGCACAATGCCGACGCTGCCTTGTTGGGGAACAATGGCAGTGGCGATCGCGGCAATGGTCGAAGAAGAAACCATGCTCCTCAAGTTTTTGGCTTGCTAACGGTAGAAATATGCAACTCCTTAAGCTGCTTGCTATCCACCTCCGAGGGTGCACTGGTTAACAGACAACGAGCCTGCTGAGTTTTGGGGAAGGCGATCGCATCTCGAATCGACTCCTCACCCGCCAACAACATCACCCAACGGTCTAGCCCGTAAGCAATGCCACCGTGGGGCGGCGTACCAAACTCGAACGCTTCCAGCAAAAAGCCAAACTTGTTCTGTGCCTCTTCATCCGACAGCCCGATCGCCTCAAACACCTGCTTTTGCATTTCGGGCTGATAGATCCGCAAACTGCCACCGCCCACTTCAAACCCATTAAACACCAGATCATACGCCTGTGCCCGCGCCGTTTTTAGGTCATCTGCATCCTCTGGAAACGGAGCCGTAAAGGGATGGTGCAAAGCCTCCAGGCGCTTCTCATCGGCGTTCCACTCAAACATGGGGAACTCGGTAATCCACAGCAGGTTAATTTTTTCAGGGTCAATTAAATCAAGCTCCCGTGCCACGACTTGACGCAGGCGATCGAGCGTCTTATTCACCGTGGGTGCATCTCCCGCCCCAAATAACAGCAAATATCCAGGCTGTGCTCCCGTGCGACTCAACAGTTCCTGCTTCTGCGCCTCAGTGAGATTATCTTTGATTGCTCCAATGGTGTCGATATCGCCATCTTCCCGCACCCGAATGTACGCCAGTCCCTTCGCCCCAGCCTCACTGGCTTCTCTAAATAAATCTCCACCCGGCTTGATTCGCACATTAGAAACCGCCTCGTTGCCTCCAGGAATCGGCAACACTTTAACAATGCCGCCACTCGCCACAGCCCCCGAAAACACCTTAAAGCCAGAATCCTGCATCAAATCAGAAACATCCACCAACTCCAGCCCATAGCGAGTATCTGGCTTATCGGAACCGTAGCGCTCCATCGCCTCAGCATAGGTCAAACGGGGAAATGGTGTCGGTAAATCAATGCCCTTAACTTGCTTAAACACATGGCAAACTAACGCCTCATTTAACGCCAAAATTTCCTCTTGCGACATGAAGCTCATTTCCATGTCGAGCTGTGTAAACTCTGGCTGGCGATCGGCTCTTAGGTCTTCGTCACGGAAACAGCGGGCAATTTGGTAATAGCGATCGAACCCCGATACCATCAGTAATTGTTTAAACAACTGAGGCGACTGCGGCAACGCATAAAACTCGCTAGGATTGACCCGACTGGGCACCAAATAATCCCGCGCCCCTTCAGGAGTCGATCGCGTCAATATTGGGGTTTCTATCTCAATAAATGCCTGGTCGTCTTCTAAAAATCGCCGAATTGCCTTAATCACCTGATGCCGAAGCTGCAAGTTCTGAGACATTCGCTCTCGACGCAAATCTAAATAGCGATACCGCAACCTTAAGTCTTCGCGCACCGATTCCGTTTCAGAGATCGACACTTGGAACGGTAGCTGTTTGCGCACTGCGTTCAGCAATTCCACCTGATCGGCGTAAATTTCCACTTCGCCCGTTGGCAGCCGAGGGTTAAGAGAATCATCAGGGCGCTTCGTCACCCGCCCCGTAATCTTGACGACATACTCATTTCGCAGATCGCCTGCCGCTTCGTAGGATGCCGGGGTGCGGATCGGATCGCTGACAATTTGACTAATGCCAGAGCGATCGCGCAAGTCCAAAAAATCACGCCACCATGATCCCGCCGCCGATCGACCCAACCAAAAAGGGTGACCGTCTCTCCAACGTGTTCGGCTCGGAGTTGACCGCAGTAGTGAGTTCGCATGGCTCTAAAAATCGCTAGGAATATGGATTAGTCAAGAAAACCTCTCCATTATCTAGCATGATGAAACTTTTGAAAGCATAGAAAACAGCGTAGAGAACTAGAGGGCGGACTGCACCCTTTTCTCTGGGCAGCAACAATTCTTTATAAAGTGTTGCTATTTAGGCAAATTGCGATCTTTGGGCTGGTTGATGCAACCTGGCTTTTGGGTGTATTGACAAACCTTAGTCCAGAGCGTGTCTCGGGTTCCGGGTGCACCCACTGCAAACAAAACGCGATCGCCCCCAATCATTGCAACAATTTTGACCCCACAAACGGGACAAACTTTAGGCTCAGCTTCAGACATTGCATCTGCTCCCTACTTCTCAATTGCATTCCTCATCATTTTTCCATGCTGAGTGCCATTTTTTGAAGGATGCACGCGGGCGAGATCGCTACCGAGCAACGGGGAGTTTAGGACAGGCTTCAGAATTTACTTTCAAATAATGAACACACTCCTGGGGAGTCAATTGCCGAAAACTGCGATCGTGCGCCAGCTTCAGCAACATATCCCAAGTCGCTGCCCATAAATAAATCTGACCCTGTTCGGTTAACGTTGCCACATACTGCCCGTCGGGGCTAAAAAAGGCTTGCTGCATCTTGACGGGCTCTCCTGTCACGCCAGGGTTTAACACGGCGATCTCGGTTCCGGCTTCAGCCTCCCACAACCGAGCCGTACCATCTGCGCTAGCCGTCACAATCGATCGCCCATCGGGGCTAAACTGGGCATCCAATACAGCATTTTGGTGCCCCATTAACAAAAAGCGCTCTTCGCCCGTCCGAGCGTTCCAAACTTTGGCACCATCCCAACTTGCCGCCACCACTTGTTCGCCGTCGGGGCTAAAGCGAGCGCTGTTGAGTTCGCCAGTATGCTTCAGTTCCTGCTCTAATAACCCTGAACTCACCTGCCAAATCCGAGCCGTCCGGTCAGAACTAGCCGTCACAATCGATTGCCCATCGGGGCTAAATTGAGCCTGTTGAAGTGATTCTGTATGTCCTTTAAGTACTTGAATCAATTGCCCAGACTGCGTATCCCAGACCCTTACCGTCAAATCATCCGCAATTCCTAGCAGTTGCCGCCCATCGGCACTATAAGCAAGCTGCCGCACCACCGATGCACTCTTGCCATTTTCAGCCGTTTTAGGCTTTTCAGGCTGAATCGGCGCTGATGATTTGCTGACCGGCTGATCGTCATTCCGCCAGTTTGGAATCCGATGGGCTAACTTCAGAGACTGATTAGGACGAACTTGGTACAGCTCAACCCATCCCTCGGCATTAGCTGTTGCCACCATTTGACCATCGGGGCTTAAAACTGCCCCCAATAGCATTTTGCCTGACAGAATTTTGTTTGTGGCAGGAAGTTCTGATGTTGCAACTTCTGAAGACGCTGCAACGGTGCCGATCGCCAACCGAGAATTATTCTCTAAAGCAGCCACAGGTCGGATAGCAGCGGGGTTCAAGAGCTGAGTATCGGCATTGAGCCGCTGAGTTCGCTTTCGCAAAAAGCTCATTAACCATTGAAAAAAATTGAAAGAATCTTGCAGCCTAGTCTCTTCGTTTAAGGCAGAAAGTGCGCGCGAATGCTGAGGTGCAGGCTCTTCAAGATCTCCACGCGGAACCGCATCCGTCAGAATTTGCCACCGTTGCAGCCGCCCATCAGAGGCGATCGAAATCATTTGATTAATAGCAGCAGGAGCCGGTTCTTCGACTGCGGCTTGAGCAGGCTGGTCAGATCCCCATAAGTTTAAGCTGGGATGTCCTAAGCTCTGATTGCCCCGTTTTAACTCGGTCAGATCTTGCCCGCTCCGCCCCTTAGCTCCACTCTGAAGAAACATTGCCCAGTGAATAGGCGCATCAGTCAGCTTCAGCGTCGGCAGTTCTCCCCCTGCCTCAGCCGACCAAAATCGCACCATGCCGTCCGCCGCCGCCGTCGCCACGTAAGTTCCGTCTGGGCTGAACTGCACCTTGTCAAGCGCTCCGTTTTGCCCTGGCAAAGTGGCAATCTCTTGCCCCGTTTGCAGATCCCACAAGTGAGCAGCCTGAGGTTCAGAGGAATTTTCAGCCTGGGGTTCAACCGTTGCCATGATGCGAGCATCTGGGCTCAGGCTCAGTCGATCGTCGTCTGCTGGCATAGCAGGCGCAGTTTGGGGAGTATCTGGAATAGTCACATTGTTTTTAAGAGTTCCAGAAGCAATATCCCAGAGCCAGACCCGGTGAGAAGGGTCGGTTGTGACAAGAATTTGCCCATTAGGACTAAATTTCATTTGCACCACCGGCTGAGCAGCAGGGTCTGGTTCCTTGTGGGTTAAACCTTGGCGGTTCAAATTGATTTTGGCTAAAGGATTAGAGCGATCAAGTCGCCCCAAGGGGGTTTGATTTTTTTGCTCAAAAGTATGCAACTGCTTTCCAGTGGCGGTATCCCACAGCTTCGCCTGACCATTGCCAGAAGCGGTTGCCACCCATTCTCCTTGGGGGCTGAAAACAGACTGGGTGACACTGGTTCCGTGAGACAGCGTTGCAATGAGGTAGCGCTTGAAGGTGGGTGGATCAGACTGGGTGGGAGCAGGCTGGACAGGGACAGACTTCAATCGCCAAAGCTGTGCCGTGCCATTCAGAGCAGTAGAGAGCAAAAACTGTGCATCTGGGCTGACTTGTAAGCTCTTAATGTCTCCGGCTTGGGACAGAGTATCTTCAAGTTGCCCGGTCTCAGCATCCCAAATTGAGATCGATTGATCGCGGTGTGCGGCAATAATCCACTTGCCATCGGGGCTAAATATGACCTCGGTGGCCTCAGTAGAGCTGGTTATGTTGTTCAAAATCAATCTGCCAGATTCAACTGACCACACTTTGATTTGGGAGGAGTTTTGGGCGATCGCCGCTACATACAAACCATCTGGGCTGTAGACAACGGAAGTTACATTGGCGATCGCATCGCTTTGGGGATTAGGTTCTTCTGCCCAAGTCAAAATTTGTAAAGGCTTAAGCACCGTGTTATAAACCGTTTGCGGGTTAATTGACCAGAGCCGAATAGTGCCATCGGCACTAGCAGTTGCCAAAGTTTGCAGCTTTTGGTTTTCAGGGCTAAAAACCATTTGATTCACCCTGTCTTCATGCCCTCGCAACTCTAACTGCAAGCGCAAATTTTTCAAGGCAGACCGGATGCTTGCCTGCATTTCATAAGTCGCTTTGCCTTCCTCGGCAGCCAAACGACTGATCAGCAACGCCACCATCGGATCGCTATTAGAATTTTGCAACACCGTTTGGGCAATCAACGCTCGTTCCCGGGCACTGGCAATTTGGAGTTGATAATTCTGTTTGGCTTGGGTTTGCATCGTGCCATAGTATTGGCTCAGCACCATTGCCAGCGTTGCCAACAAAATTGAAGGAACAGCAATTTGCACTTGTCTTGACTCTCTTCGGGTGCGGCGAATTGCCGATTGGCTGACCGCCACATACTGCTGAGCTAATGCAGAAAGCTCTTGCGGATAAAGCTGAATGAAATCCTCAGCATCTCGTAAGCGTAGCCCTTGCAGCAAATACTCGCCTTGAGCCGACTGCCCAGCCGCATCCCATTCTTGAGCAGTTGCCTCAATGCGGCGCTGTCGCCTCAGCATGTCGCGGTTTTCGTTAATCCAATCTCTTAGCAAAGACCAGTTACGAATTAAAGCTTCGTGCGTCACATCAACAACTTCTTGAACCAGAGCAGGCGCTTGAGGCAAGGGACTATTAGAAAGGTGCGGCTGGGGAAGATCTTGAAGAGCCCGCCCTGCCGCGCGCAAAGTTTGCTCACCCCCCATTTCTTGATTCGTGATCACCAACTTTGCAGCAACCAACTTTTCTAGCACCTGTTCAATCAACTCGCTTGGAAAAATTGGGCTGACCAGTTCAGACTTAACCACCCGCCGCCGAGTATCTTCTGTGCCCTCACCCAATTGAGTCAGCGCCAAAAAAATCCGCTTAGCCACTGCCTGTTCTTCTAGGGTCAAACCCGAAAAAATTTCTGTAGCTTGTTTTTGTAAAGTGCCCCGAACCCCGCCCAATTCCCGATAAGTGTCGAGCGTCAGACGGGCAACGCCTCCCTCGGCGCTGGTGCGGCGATGTTCCCAGAGTTCTAGTAAGGTGTATTGCAGTAAGGGCAGTTCGCCAGGAGCCCCAATAATATCCATCAGCATGGTGTAAACCAGGTTGGGCTCACAGACCAGCCCAACCTTTTGGGCTGGGCGAACAATGGTGGCTTTAATTTGTTCGTACTTGAGCGGAGCTACCGTTACTCGGTGTTGCTCCATTTTTAGAGCCAGTCCTTCGTAAAGTGAACACTTACCCCAAAAGTCTGCGCGCACCGCGATCGCCAGACTCAAAAAATCGCCAACAGTTTCCAGTGCCACTGTTAAGCAATCAAAGAATTTTTGACGTTCAGTTTCCACCTGAGTGCCCCGCGGCAACGTAAAAAACTTCCTCAAACTGGTCAATGACGAGCAGTAGCTGAGGGCGTTCTTTAGGCGATAAACCTGTTGTGCCCCCTTCTACCGCCAAGCTTGCCCGCACCAATTGCGCCAGACCCACTCCTCCATCTTGTAGAAACGCCTCGGCTCGCCGCAGTTGTTCGGCTCGTTCTAGTTCGCTTAATTCTGGATCAATAAAGGCGGCGGCTAAGCTTTTTAGGGGATGTTCTGTGGGGGTCAAAAGCTTGATTTTCCAAGCGTTTGCGCCAGCAGGAGTTTTTTCTTGCTGAAGTCGTGAAATGACCCCTGCTCGCAAGAGAGAAGATTTACCACTGCCTGAAGCGCCTGAAACAGCAGCGAATCGTTCTGTTTTTAACTGGTCAATGAGCTGAGCGGTTAGTTCTTCCCGCCCAAAGAAGAACTCTGCATGGGCTTCGTCAAAAAACTCTAATCCTCGGTAAGGACAAATATGAAGCGGTTTGAGGGTTTTGATGGGACTGGGCTGTCCGCCAGTGCCACGGGTCAAAATGATTTCGCTGCCCGAGCTTTCAAACAAAGGTTGTTGAATTTCGCCTTTAAGAGCGTGATTGACCCAATCGGTCAGGGAGTGATTGGTCACGACTCCAGCTTCGAGGCGGTTAGGGTCTAGCCCGGTGATTAAGGCTTGGGTGAAAACACTGTAGGGGCTGTCGAGAGATTCGTAGGCAGTTTCATATTCTTTAGAGGCTGCCATGAATAGGCGATCGGTACCGGCTTGGGCACCGGGGTCGGCTTCTAGGAAATTGAGCAGTTCTCCGCTGTGGCAACAGTCGAGGATGACGATCCGTTGGCGAACTGGGCTTTCTTGGAGGAGCCGTCGCAGCCAGAACAGGGACAGTCCGCAAAAGCCTTTGTCGGGGTTGGCATCGCTAACGGCTAAATAGCCTTCTTGAATGCCCGCATCTCGCTGAATGCCGTGTCCTGAGAAGTAGAACAACGCCGTGTGGGGGGGATTATTGCCCTTAGGTTTGAAAAGATTAATGAGGGCAGTTTCTAGTTCTTGCAGGGTGACGGGCGTTTTCTGCCCCACTTGGGACTTGCCAGACTGAATGATTTCTGGCAAACGATGAACCCGAAACTCACCGTAGGAGTGGAGCCGCTGGGCGATCGCCTCTGCGTCTTTTGCAGGAGCCTGCAAACTCGGCAAATATTGGTATGTATTAATTCCCACTATCAAAGCGTCGCGTGACATTTAAGCTATCCCCTACAGAACCGTATTAATCACTCGCTAGATTTCTCTGATCTCAAAAGCTCAAAAGAGATCGAAACGAGCATTAGGAATCAACTCAAACCGAACACAACAGGGGGAACAAACTCAAGAATGAAGCTAGGTAAAATTACGTTGAATTACAAAAAATATTGAGGTTTTTTATCGATTTATTTCTAGCTTCTATAAGCGAAGATATCTAAACTATTACGAAATGCAAAAGGGGTGACAACCCCTAATCCGTAACACTTAGGGCGATTTAAATTTGAACTTAAAGCGGCTATGAAGCGAAAACAAAACTTATTCAAATCGTTCAGCCGAAACACTGAAATTAATCGTTATTGATCTACAAATACGAGAAAACTACTGAAGAAGATATACGGAATATCCCTGAGCTTTCTTTTTCTTAGGATTGAGGGCTGCGTACAACTACTGAAACTTTGAATTTCTTAACCAAACAATTGTAAGGAACTGATAAATCGTCATAAAATATGAAGTAGGTTTTGGAGGCTAGGCAGTTCAGCACTTCAACCCTAACTCATTCAACTGCTGACTCTCAAACTCCATCGGGTGTATGGGTTCGGGCATTGCATTGTTTCAACTGAGTATAGACATGTCCCTTATAAAAATTGATCAAGCCTTGGCGATTAATCCTGCAAGTAGTAGAACCTGGTACGAACGAGGTTGCGTATTAGCAGAGGCAGGAAATTATACCCAGGCGCTTGTGAATTTTAATCAAGCGCTGACCTTGCAACCAGATGATGTCAAGGTTTGGGTGTTTCAAGGCGTGATGTTGATTCACTTGGAGCGCTATTCCGAGGCGTTAGAAAGCTGCGATCGCGCCTTAGCCATTAACCCCAAAGATGCCGAAGCGCTGTTGTTCCGGGGCGTTGCTCTCCAGCGATTAGGGCGCTACCAGATGGCATATGCTAGCTATGAAAATGCTTTGGGTAAAGGGCAAAAAGCCTCTAGACACGGGTGGCAAAACCTTAAAAAGATTTGGAGTTCATTAACCGCTTGTTAGATTTCTTCTGCAACTCGTCAGTAGACTTTGGGAGCAAATCTGTAGAATGAAGGTATTCAGATTCAGATCTAGCAATCGCTGGAGATACTTATCGAAACGATTTACGGGAACCTTCAGGGTCTAAAATCTAGTCAGCTTAAGCAGTTGCAGAAGCTCTACCATCAGCGGTTACCGGGCGATCGCATGGCGACGACCGAGTTTGCTCAACGCCTTGCCGCCGTCAGCGCTGAGATTAATCAGCCTATTTGCACCTACATCAACCGTCGTGGACAGGTGATTCGGGTGGGCATTGGTAGTGTGCGGCAAACGCAGATTCCGCCGATGGAGTTGCCTCGCTATGGGGCAGAGCGGTTAAGCGGGATTCGGTGTGTGGCGACTCAGCTTAAATCTGATGAGCCGAGTGAAGCCATTCTCACCTCTATGGCGTTGCAGCGGCTGGATGTGCTGGTGCTCTTATCTCTCACGGGGACGGGTTTTGAGAAACGGGGCGGTGGCGCAACGGGTTATGTCAAAGAGACTTATTTGGCGCACTTGGTGCCGCATCCAGAAACAACCTGGACTGTTTCGCCGCCCATGAGCTTGGAGGAGTTAACCAGTCAAGACTTCCTGGATCTGACGGAAGGGCTTGAAGCAGAGTTTCGGCGAGAGTTTGTGGCTCAGCGGGTGGGTGATGACCAAGACCGGGTGCTGTTGGTGGGTGTGATGACGCAACGCATAACCGGGCAGCGGTTTCAGGATGGACTGAATGAATTGGATCGGCTGATCGATACGGCTGGGGGTGAGGTGGTGCATGTGGTGCATCAGAAGCGATCGTCCTTTCATCCGCAGACGGTGGTGGGAGAAGGCAAGGTGCAAGAGATTGCGCTGGCAGCCCAGACTTCGGGGGCGAACTTAGTCGTGTTTGACCACGATTTGTCACCGACGCAGGTGCGAAATTTGGAGATGCTGATTGGGGTGCGGGTGGTCGATCGCACGGAGGTGATTTTAGATATTTTTGCCCAAAGAGCGCAGTCGAGGGCTGGAAAGCTTCAGGTAGAGCTGGCACAGCTTCAATATATGATGCCGCGTTTGGGGGGACGCGGGAAAACCATGTCGCGTTTGGGCGGTGGTATTGGCACGCGAGGACCCGGGGAAACGAAGCTGGAGACGGAACGACGGGCAATTCAGCGACGCATCCAGCGGCTCCAGCAGGAGGTGAATCAGCTTCAGGCACATCGATCGCGCTTACGACAACAGCGGCAGCACCATGAAGTCCCCTCGATCGCCATTGTGGGCTACACCAATGCGGGCAAGTCTACTTTGCTCAATGCTCTGACGAATTCAGAAGTTTATGCCGCCGACCAACTCTTTGCAACCCTTGACCCTACGACTCGGCGGGTCACGGTGACTGACCCAATGACGCAAGATGCTTTGCCAATCGTTTTAACAGACACGGTCGGGTTTATTCAGGACTTGCCGCCTGCGTTGATGGATGCATTCCGCGCCACGCTGGAAGAGGTGACAGAGGCGGATGCCCTGTTGCATGTCGTCGATTTGTCGCATCCGGCGTGGCAGAGTCAGATTCGATCGGTCATGTCGATTTTGTCGCAGCTACCGATTACGCCAGGTCCCGTGCTGCTGGCGTTTAATAAAATGGACGAAGTGGATGGGGACACGCTGACCCTGGCAGAGGAAGAATTTCCGCAAGCTGTGTTTATTTCGGCGGGCGATCGCTTGGGCTTAGAAACTTTGCGGTTACGCTTGGCGCAGTTGGTGCGATATGCGATCGTGTCTTAGAAATAAGCAGGGGCTTTGGAGAAATTGCTATGTATGTTGTGATTGGCGGTGCGGGGCTGATTGGGCTGAACCTGGCTCAGAAGCTGGTAGATCTAGGACATACGATCGCCATGATTGATGTTGACCCCAAGGCTTGCCGCTATGCGCGGGAGCAGATGGGCGTGATGGCATTTGAAGGCAGCGCAGTCAGCACTGAGGTTTTGATCGAAGCTGGCATTCGCAAAGCGGATGCTTTGGCGGCGGTGCTGCGGAATGATGCTTTGAACCTGGCAATGGTGGCTTTAGCGAAACACTATGGGGTGGCTCAAATTTTGGCGCGAATGCGGCACCGAGATTTTGCAGAACCGTACCGCATTGCCGGAGCGACTTCGATTATTAATGCGATCGATTTGGCGGTTTCTACTTTGGTGAATGCGATCGAATATCCTCAGGTGGAGTCAATGCTGCATTTTGAGCAAGATCAGATTGAGGTGTTGAAGCTGTCGATTCCGACGGATTCTCCGATCGCGGGTCGCAGTCTGGCACAAATTTCCCAAGATCCGAGCTGTCCTACAGGCTCGTTGATTATTGGCTATCAAGCCCATCTCCACGAGGATTTAATGATTCCCAATGGCAATACGGTGTTGGAAGCAGAATCAACGATTTTAATGGTGACCAAGCCGGGGGCAATTCATCAGGTCGTAGATTTTGTGCTGGGGAGCTAGTATTAATTCAAAATGAACAGCCTTTAATTTTCAATCAATAATTTTGAATTCTTTCCTCCCCCATCATTTATTTCTTGACGGACCACTAGTTATCTCTGGCTAGTCGTCTCCGAGGCTGATCAGCTTTTCGTCAATTTGCCTCAGACGCTCTTGTACCACTCCTTCTGAGATAATTTGTTTGCGCAGGGCATCACTTAAGGCTCCTTTTTCGGCAAGCAAGAGGCGGCGACGAACGGCATCTAGCCGAGACGGGTCGGCTTGGTTGTAGAGGTCGCGGAGAACTTTTTCGGCTTTAGCAACTTGGATTTGGTAAAGCGATCGCATTTCTTCGTAAACTGCTTTGGGCAGCACTCCAGTTTTCAACATTCCATCCAGTTCATCTTGAGCGGCTTTGGCAGTAATGAGCTGGGCTCTTAACTCCTCAGCTTGCTGCGAAGGGACTGATAAAGACTTCAGGTGTAACCGCTTGACGAACCAAGGCAAGCTTAAGCCTTGCATGACTAGAGAGAGCAGGACGGTGCCGAAGACGATCGCAATTAAGTCGCCTCGCCCTGGAATGGTGGCGGGAAGGCTCAGGGCGAGAGCCATGGACAACGAGCCTTTGATATTGCCGAAAAAGAGGACGTGTTGCCACCGTAAAGGAATGGGGCGATCGATCCATTGGGCGATCGCTAGCAACGGATAAACCGCCAAAATTCGTCCCACCTGATAAGCCAAAATTGCCAGCAGCACCGCTGGCAGGGTCTGCCAAAGCGTGGTGAGATTAACCTCGACCCCAATGAGCAAAAAGATAAAGGTATTGACCCCAAACCCGGCATACTCCCAAAAGCTGTAAAGCGTGACCCGGCTAGAGGCAGACCCTCGGCGCGACAAGCCCACATTTCCCACCATGAGCCCCGCCACCACGACCGCCACCACGCCAGACACGCCGCTCAGATGACCCACCTGGTAAGCCCCCAATGCCACTGCTACGGTTAGCAAAATGCTGCTGAGGTTGTCTTCTGAACGAGTAAATAATTCGGCGCTGAGATAGCCGAGCACCAGCCCTAGGAGCGTTCCGCCAGCTATCACAATGAAAAGCTGCTGAATGCCCCCACTCACCGAGAACCGTCCTGTAGTGTGTGCCAGTAGCACCAAATTATACAAAACTAAAGCCACACCATCATTCAGCAGGCTCTCTCCTTCCACAATGGTTATGAGGCGCGAAGGCACGGAAATTTCCTTAAAGACGGCAATGACAGAAACCGTATCGGTGATGGCTAAAATGATTCCGAGCAGAAAGGCTGGCACCCAATCCAATCCAAGCCCAAACTTCAAGCCCAGAGCGGTGACTCCGGCAGAAAGAATGACTCCGGGACCAGCGAGTAGAGAAATCGGTTTTAGGGTGCTGCGGAGTCGGCTAATGTCGGTGTTAATCGCGGCTTCAAACAACAGAATGGGCAAAAACAGGTTGAGAATGAGAGCAGAGCTCAGCCCGGTTCGACCTGGCAGGAAGGGGCGATCGCCAATCCGGCAAACACTAATCCAGTCACATAAGGAATGCGCAACCGCCGCGACAATAACGCCACCCCAGTCGCCACTAGCAACAAAATAATGGAATCGGTCACAAATTCTGCAACCGGACTGGGATTAAGCTCGGTGGCGGCGAGATAAAAGGCAGGAGGCATAGCGTGCAGAGATAAACAGCAAGGTCAAAATTAAGAGCAGATAGAGCTGGAATAAGGAATTGGAGAATATAACTCTGGAATGTTGATAGAAGGTAGACAAACTGATAGATGTGGATAAGGCTGCTTGAGAAGTATGATTTTGGGCAGCGATTGAAATCATTTGTGGGGAAAGGAGCGTAACTGTGGGACAGGAAAAACCGACCATTTTGGTCACTGGGGGAGCCGGATATATTGGCTCCCATGCAGTGCTGGCTCTCCAAAAAGCAGGATATGGGGTCATTGTGCTGGATAACTTGGTCTATGGACACGCAGACATTGCAGAGGTGCTGAAGGTTGAACTGGTCCTAGGAGATACGAACGATCGCCCCTTGCTTGATGAGCTGTTTGCGTCTCGAAATATTGCCGCGGTCATTCACTTTGCGGCTTATGCCTACGTGGGCGAGTCGGTCTCAGATCCCGCTAAATATTACCGCAATAACGTCGTGGGGACTCTGACTCTGCTGGAAGCCATGGTGGCGGCTAATGTTAAAAAGTTTGTGTTTTCTTCTACCTGCGCCACCTATGGTGTTCCGATCGCCGTTCCGATCGCCGAAGATCATCCCCAATCTCCCATTAATCCCTATGGTGCAACGAAGCTAATGGTGGAGCGGATTCTGGCAGATTTTGATGAGGCGCACGAGTTTAAGTCTGTCTGCTTTCGGTATTTTAATGCGGCGGGAGCTGACCCAGACGGGCTTTTGGGCGAAGACCACGCCCCAGAAACCCACTTGATTCCTCTGGTTTTACAGACGGCATTGGGCATCCGCGAATCGATCGCCGTCTTTGGCACCGACTATTCCACTCCCGATGGCACCTGCATCCGCGACTACATCCATGTGACTGATTTGGCGACGGCTCATGTGTTGGGGCTAGAGTACTTGCTGCAAGGGAATAGCAGCAATATTTTCAACCTGGGCAACGGTAGCGGCTTTTCGGTAAAAGAGGTGATTGAAGCGGCTAGGACGGTGACGGAACGGAACATTACGGTGGTAGAGCGCGATCGCCGCCCGGGTGATCCTCCGGCTTTGGTGGGCAGTAGCGAAAAGGCTCAGCGCGTTTTGGGCTGGCGATCGCAGTATGCCGATATTCATCAAATTTTGATCCATGCCTGGAATTGGCACCAAAAGCGGCACGGGCAGTAAGCCCGCGAGGTCGTAGATCTTAAGCCTATGACCTCTCTTTTAGATTCTTTTTTGTTAGATTCCCTTACAGACTTGGCAAGCCTAGACACTTTCCTGGGTCTAACGAGGAGGTCGTCGTCGTTGCAAAAACTCAGGAATATCGAGCCCTGGCTTGGTCACTCTGGGTTCGGGCGCAGGGGTGAGCGGAACGGAAGGCTGAGAAGGGGTGGGCGGGGGTGGCGGGCTGGGGAGCGATCGCCGGATAGATGAAACTCGGACAGCCTGAACTGGCGCTGCGACCGGAGCTTCGGGGGTAAACCCTGTCGCAATGACCGTAATGCGAATTTCGCCTTGGAGGCGATCGTCTAATACCGCACCAAAGATGATATTGGCATTGGGATCAACCGCTTCGTAAATAATTTCAGCCGCGGCATTGACTTCGTGCAAGGTCAAGTCGTGCCCGCCGGTAATATTGAAGACTACGCCCTTTGCGCCATCAATGGAAGACTCTAGTAAAGGCGAAGAAATGGCTGCCGTTGCCGCCTCCCGCGCCCGCGATTTGCCAGAGCCTACCCCAATGCCCATGAGGGCAGAGCCTGCGTCTGCCATGACGGCTCGCACGTCAGCAAAGTCTACGTTGACCAATCCAGGAATGGTAATGATATCAGAGATACCTTGAACCCCTTGCCGCAGAATATCATCGGCAACCCGAAAAGCTTCTTGCACCGGGGTTTGCTCTGAAATGACGCTGAGCAGCTTGTCGTTAGGGATGATGATGAGAGTATCGACCTGAGACTGGAGGGCTGCTACGCCGTCGTCGGCTTGGCCAGTGCGCCGCCGCCCTTCAAAGGTAAAAGGACGAGTGATGACTCCCACCGTGAGTGCTCCCACTTCTTTGGCGATCTCTGCCACGATGGGGGCAGCGCCTGTGCCCGTGCCGCCGCCCATGCCTGCGGTGATAAAGACCAAATCAGAATGGTCGAGCGCTGCTGCAATTTCGTCTCGGGATTCTTCGGCAGCTTTCTGCCCGATCGCCGGGTTTCCTCCTGCCCCCAGCCCTCGAGTCAGCTTTTGCCCAATTTGCAGACGGTTGACAGCAGAGGCATGGGTCAGGGCTTGTGCATCAGTGTTGATTGTCCAGAACTCTACACCCGACACCTCACTGGCAATCATTCGATTGACGGCATTGCAGCCGCCGCCGCCTACCCCAATTACTTTGATCTTCGCAATGCTACTTGGCACAATCTCATCACTCCTGTCTTCTTCTTCTCGCAGTGAGCCCCTAGGGTCGTGGACTTGACCCAAGTGTATACCAGAGTTAGAGAAAGGATTTGCGTTATTCATTGGGAGTGAAAAGTGAACCTGACTTTCGCCGGGGGCATCGGAGTTATTAGCTACTTTATTGTCAAACGTCATTGCGATTTAGAAGCCACTGGTACAAAGACTTTTTAGCTCTAGATAACTATAGGTTAAGTTGCTTGAAAAACCAAACTTTACCGTAGCTTTTTGAAGGCGATCGCCCTAAGATTTTGGCTGACTGCTCAGTTGGAACCTTTAACAATCTATACAAACTTTTTTTGCAGATTTTATAACTTGGATGAAACTTTAAAAGAACCTTTCCGTCTCTAAATTCTTTTTCTCTCAGCCCAAGGGTCTATTCATCTGAACCCGGTCTGCTGCCTATCTGTCTTCTCTCCAAGTGCCTTCTGGCTATAAGTCTGATGGAACGGGCTCTGGGTTTTGAAGAGGTTCTTCTGCTAGCTTTTCAAGGGGGGGCGGCGCAAACATTTTGACTTGGGGGGCTTTGGGCTGATTGAGGTCAATATATTCTATTTGACTGGCATCAACCTGTTCAGGCAGCTTTCGCATTTGATCCAGCGCTTGGAGTTGGGCTGCTAGGCGAGAGGCTTGGTACGAACCCAAGTGAACTTTTCCAAGTTCGGTCTGAAGGATTAAATTGCCGGGTTCACGCCAGTTGATTTCTGAGACCTTAACTGGGCTTTGGCTAATCAATTGGTAAAGGCTTGCCCATTGAGCCCGGTACTGTTCCTGCATTCCAAAGACTTTCAGGGTCGGTAGGTCGCGGGATTATTGAGAGAAACATATTTTTCATAAGAAAGAATGTAGCCTCGATCGTCGAGGAGGGAGATGGGGATCGGTTCGGCAGAAGGGGCAATTTTTTGCTGAGGATTGGGGGCGGCGGCTGGAATCATGTAGACAACGGCGACCGCGTAGCGCTCTTGAATATGAACCGTGATGCTGGGCGGAAAGAGGTGGCGGATGACGTGGGCTTCGGCAATGGGGGCTTGGGAGTCTTCGAGGCGTTGGGCGATCGCATCCGGTTCTAATGCCAGCAAGAACTGAGGATATTGAATGGCTAGGAGCGATCGAATGGTGTCTGGGGTGAGGACTTTGTTGCCCTTAATTTTGACCTGAGCCGGATCCCGTAGAACCCAGTCGGGTAGGGTGGCGAGCCACACGGCTCCAAAGGCTAGACCGCTAATGGCGAAGACTTGCCAGCTCGTTTGTAAAATGCGCCAACGTCTCTGGCGACGCAGCTTTTGCCGGCGGGCTGCCAGTTCTGAGCGAGAGATGGAGGAAATATCGGTCATGACCTGAGCGCCTATTCTGTCAGGGTTGAGAAGCTAGCGAGTTGGTTTACTAGTTGGTGTACTAATATATATCCGGCTCACGTTGCACCCAGAAACGATACCAAATATACGCCAGGAATTCATCAATGGTTCACTCTGCCATAATCCTTAAATCAAGATTAGTCTGACTCTAGGGTGACTTGCTGAGGCTGATAGTCAGAACCTTTTTTGGTGGCGCAAAAGCCTAGGTCAACCGTTTGGTCGGGGTAGAGCGATCGCCCCCACTCGAAGGGCTCCACGGTATAGTCCGTGCCTTGGCGATCAAACCGTCCGCCCCAACTATTGTCAATGACTGCATCTGCCATTTGAAAGCGGAGCCGCCAGTGGGGCGATCGGGCAGATCCTTGATGGGTCACTTGTACTCGGAAACAAAATCCAGTTTGCCAGTCGGAGTCCATATGGGTGGTGTACCGGAAGGAGCCTAAGGAGTCGATCGCCGCTACTTGAGCTTTGGGTGGTTCTGGTTGCTTGGCTTCTTGGTGTTTTACAGGAGCAGGGGATGCCGCCGAAATTTCTGGAGAGTCAGGGGCGATCGCAGTGTGAGGCGCAATCTGGGGCGCAATCTGGGGCGCAATCTGGGGCGTAGTCTGAAAATCTGCCGATGTATCGATTTGAGCAGTGATTGTGCCTATAAAACTTATTTTTCCTAAAAGTTTGGCTAAATAACGCTGTTTTCGTCGATCGGGCGATCGCCAGTCATCGTTGAGAATACCGCCCGTGTTGCTGCTGTTAGGGTTCCAACTCCAGTAGGCAAAGTTGAGGTTGTTCTCGCCCAAATATTCCATAAACTGCCGTTGCCAAACGCCTTCTTTTGACCAATAGCCAATTTTGTGCCCACCGAATTCGCCCACCAAAATAGGAGCCAGCTTGAGACGAGCAATATATTGAAAGCCAATTTCCCACCTTCTATAGAGATTGTTGGGAAAAGTGCGATCGCTGAACCAAGCTTGGGGGAACACCCCCTCCCCGTATTCGTGGGGAGAGTAAACCAGCTTATCGAGTCTAGATAGGCGGACGGGATAATTTCGTACGCCCTCTAAGTTGCCGCCCCACCAGTGCGTATCCAACACCTGACCCGGGACATTTTTTTCCACCCCTTCCACCACAATCAGCCAGTCAGGATTGATGTCCAAAATAGCTTCCCCGGCGCGTTCTGCCGCCATTCGCCAATCGGTCGCCCGATCGCCAGTGCCCCAACTCGCTTTTCCATGGGGTTCATTCTTCAAATCAGCCCCAATGACATTGGCTTGGTTGCGGTAGCGCTTTGCCAGCATTGTCCAAGTGTTCATCCAATCGGCTTCGGTAAAGCCATCGCCGTACCACAGTTCAGGAATTTCTTTGTCGTTGAGGCGGTGGCTATCGAGCAGCACCATGAGCCCATATTGTCCTGCTTCTTCAATTATCCGATCCATGACTTCGAGGGGTGTTTTGCCCTCTAGGTCTCGGTTGCTGCCCAGGGAAAAGTCGATGCCTGTGACTGTCGATGCTTGCAAAGACTGCACTGAGTAGGGGAGGCGAATCAGGTTGAAACCCAGGTTTTTCATCTGAGCCAACATTTCTTTGTAGTCTCTTGCCCATAACCCGTGAGGGGCGCGGGTATCGGTTTCAATGCCAAACCAGTTAACGCCTCGGAGCAGAATTGGATGATCTGTTGCATCGACAATTTCGGCACCCCGAGCTGAGAGAGGCGTTTGAACGAGGGGGAGTTCTGCCACGGAGTTTTTGGAATAAAAAGAGAATCCGATTATGAGGGACAGGGTTAACAGACTGACCCATAGCCAACTTAGCGATCGCCTCAACATCTCGTTCCAATCCTGCTTACAAATCAACACAAAAATCCAAGTGTAACCAGACGATACGATGAATCGTTTGAGCAAATGGGGGCTAATGCACGGATTTTCACCCAAACTTTATTTGAACGAATGGATTGGCAAACTACGCTTGACGGAAGTAAGTGGGAATGGTAGGTGCTTTTTCTTAAGAACCAAACTGGATAGAACCTGACCTGCTTAAGCATCAGCTTAGATCAAGAAGCCGAAACTGAATAGGATGCTGCTCCAAAAGTGGAGAGTAATGGCGATGAATTTGCTGTTGCTAATTCGGGTGGGCTGGTTGTGATAGGTGCGGACATGGCGCGACAGATTGAAGGCGGCGGGGAGGCTGGCAAAGATGAGAAGCGTTCCCATCGGCAGGGTTTTGAGGGCAACACAGATACCTGTGAGGGCAAAAATGCTGGCGGTCGCCAGGGTCAGCAGTTGGGAGCCTTTGGCGGTGCCCAGACGAACGATGGGCGATCGCTTCCCTGCTGCTAAATCATCTTCAACTTGGTGAAAGTGGGAGCAAAATAACACAAGCGTCGTGCTGATGCCGAGAATCACTGAAGCCACGAGACTGGTCTTGGACCAAGACTGGGTTTGACTGTAGTAGGCAGCGGCGACGGCTAGGGGCCCGAAGCTGAAGAAGCAAAGAATTTCACCAAGCCCCTGGTAGCCTAAGCGAAAGGGCGGTCCTTGATAGAGATAGCCAAGACCGCAGCACAGGAGAATGATGCCCAGAATGGTGAGATCTTGCTGGAGGTAGGCGATCGCGCCCACACCGCTAATCCCGAGTGCCAACATGAGATTGCCCAAGGTGAAAATCAGCGATCGGTTGCCTGTGAGGTTTACTAGAGAGTGGGCTTTGTGGCGATCGATTCCCGTATCCGCATCGAACACATCGTTGCTGATGTTTTCCCACGCCAGAATCAGCACCGCAGAGACCAGAAATAGGCTAAAAATTTCCCAGTTAACGGCTTGTGTATCCGCGTAAGCCACTGCTGTTCCTAAAATAATCGGCATGATTGCCACGCTGTACATCGGGGGCTTGAGCGCCGCCATCCACAACTTTTTATTAATAGCGGGTGCCAGGGCCGGTGAAGTCATTGAAGGTGAAGAGACGTTAAGCGATCGCGAGGGTGCTGGATCCAGTGACCCGGCGCAAGCCCCGAAGCCGCTGTGCTCCAGGCTGTCCTTTCGATCAATACCAATTTCTTAAGGGCACCGTCATGATTTGACACCTTTGTTATCAAAGCCAGCCAGCATTCAAATTACAAAGCTGAAACAACAGCGACTCACAGCGATGGTCAGATTAGGCTGATTGGGCCTGTCAAGCTTCCTTGCATTGAACACCGCTGCACTCATGAGCACTAATTTGTCAGATTCCAGTACAAGAGTCGCCCTCGTCACCGGGTCTACATCTGGCATTGGCAAAGCGATCGCCATCAAGCTAGCCCAAGAAGGCTTTGCGATCGCCTTCCATTCCAAATCATCTGTCGAAGCCGGGCAATTGCTAGCCCAGTCTTACTCCAATGCCTCTTACAGCCAAGCCGACCTGTCAGACCCGGATCAGGCTCGGCAGCTCATTGCGGCAGTGCTGGCCCGGCATGGTCGTCTAGACGTCTTGGTGAATAACGCTGGTATCAGCGCCACCATTCCCTAAGGAGACCTCCAGCAGGCGACGCCCGAGATTTGGCGGAACCTCTACGAAGTCAATGTGATTGCGCCTTGGATCTTAGTGGCTGAAGCCGAAGCCGCCTTGCGTCAGTCCTCCCAACTAGAACAGAGCAGCTGCATCATCAACATCACCTCCCACGCCGGAATCCGCCCCAAAGGCGCTTCCATTCCCTATGCAGCGACCAAGGCCGCTCTGGGTCATGTCACAAAATTGCTGGCGTTGAACCTTGCGCCGACGATTCGTGTAAATGGGATCGCCCCAGGCTTGGTCAACACTCCCATGAGCAAAGACTGGGCCGCTGCGCGAGAGCTTTGGAAAACGCGATCGCCCATGCAACGCGGCGCGGAGCCGGAGGATATTGCCCAACCTGAGTTCGACAAATCCTGCCTGGCTTGCCTAGGAATGAATTCCCAGGCTCAGAGCGGATGTCGGCTAAAGCCGACTCCGACCCAGTAGCGGCGGGGGTTTTAGCCCGCTTTAGCGGGCATGAG
>JAAUPA010000352.1 GCA_012034615.1 Leptolyngbyaceae cyanobacterium CSU_1_4
CCCCGCATCTACCCATCTACCCATCTACCCATCCACCCCTCCACCCATCTACCCATCTACCCCTCCACCCATCTACCCATCTACCCCTCCACCCATCTACCAGAGCGAGAGAGGAACTTGAAAGTTCCTGGGTCTGAATTCCCTTCGCCCCTTGGAGGAGAAGGAATTTAGGGATGAGGGGAAAGATTTGTCAGGCAACCAGACCTTTTGTTCGCCCCAGTCTTTAGTGCTTTCCTAGATTAACCGATGGATCTGCAACTGTTAGCGGAATCTGAACCGTAAATGTTGTACCTTGACCTACTTCGCTATCAACCACAATCTTGCCGTGATGAAGTTCGACACACTTCTTGACGACGGCTAAGCCTAAACCTGTTCCGGCGATCGCCCCAGCATTTTTTCCTCGATAAAACAATTCATAAATCTTCTGTTGTTCTTCTAAATTAACGCCAATTCCTCGGTCTTTTACTTGAAAGATTACTGTTTCTAATTCAAGTGTTAAAGTTAACAAGACGGGCTGATCGAGGGGCGAATATTTCATTGCATTTTCTAGTAAATTGTTCAGAATTGAATACAGCAGGTTTGCATCCAGAGACACGGAATACAATTGCCCTGAGCTGAAAAAATGGATGGAAGAATGGGCTGTACTCATCTGCTTTTCTTCAACCAGATTCAGGCAAAAAGCCTCTAAATCTAAAGCTTCGGGATGACAATCTAGTTTGCCTGCTTCAGCTCTTGTTAAAGTTAAAATATCAGTGAGTAACCGAGTCATCAACTTTGCAGAAGATTGAATGCGCTGAAGTGTTTTACTTTTTCGTTCTTCTGACCAAGTATGGCTGCCTTGGCTTAGTAATTGTGAGGAGGCTAAAATGACGCTCAGCGGGGTTCTAAACTCGTGAGAAACCATTGAAAAAAATTTTAGTTTGGCTTCGCTCCCTTCTTTCTCATTCACCAGTTTGGCTTGAAGCACCTCGGCTTGCTGTCGTTTCATAAACTGGTGATAAAGTAAAAAAGCGGCGATCGCCAATATTCCAAAACTAGAAACAAGAACCAAAAGGCTAATCCCTAGCTCCTGTCTAATCCTGATTCGAGATTGGGTGACCCATTGTTCTAACGAAAGTTCTTCAGTTTGCTGCATAGCTGCAATGATCAACTGAATTTTGTCTCGGAGCTTAATACTTTGCTCTGTAATTTGAACTTGTCGAGGTGTGATTTTGGCTTCGGTTTGATAAAGTTGAATAGATTGCTGAAGCAGGCTGACTCTTTGATTGAGAAGTTGCTTAAGCGCTTTTAGTCGGCTCAGTTGATCCGAGCGATCGCTCAAACTTTCTTGTAAAGCTTTAAGCTCTGGATCGAGTTCTCGAATAGCAGCTTGATAGCGATATAGCTCTTTTTGATCCGCTAAAAATACATAGCCTCGTCGTCCCGATTCGGCAATAGACATCGTGGCATAAACATTAATTAGGTTCTTAATAATTTCATGGGTTTGCTGAGATTTATTGGTACTCTCAAGCAAACGCTCTGAACTTTGATAAGCCATCCAACTAATCCAGCCCATCACTAAAGAGGTAACCCCTAACCCCATCATGAGCCATTTTCTTTCAGGCGATCGCTTCATAGGAGGATGTTAGACCATGCGAATTTTAGTGGTTGAAGATGATGTCTACCTTGCAGAGGTATTGAACGAGGCATTGAGCGATCGCCAGTATATCGTTGATGTGGTTAGCGATGGCGAGGCGGCTTGGAGTTGCATCGAGGCTTGGCAGTACGATTTGATCGTGCTAGATGTGACCTTGCCAAAATTAGACGGAATTGGCTTTTGTCGGCGACTGCGCGATCGTAACTTTACCGTACCCGTCTTAATGCTGACTGCCCGAGATACCGTAACCGATAAAATTAACGGACTAGATGCCGGAGCCGATGACTACGTCGTCAAGCCCTTTGATTTACAAGAATTAATGGCAAGAATCCGCGCTCTGCTGCGTCGGGGTCAAAGCACGACCACCAGCTTAATTTGGGGAAAATTACGGCTCAACTCCAGCACCTATGAAGTGACCTACGACGAAATTGGGCTTCAGCTTACGCCCAAGGAATATGCCTTATTAGAGCTGCTAGTCTCTAACGGTCGTCAGGTGTTGAGCCGTGCCGGAATGATTGAACGCATTTGGTCGGTGGAAAGCCAGCCAACAGAAGAAACAGTCAAAACCCATATCAAGAGTTTGCGCAACAAACTAAAAGCAGCAGGCTCTCCTGAAGATTTTGTTGAGACTGTGCATGGGTTAGGATATCGGCTCAAAGACCCGTCATAAGTCTACTTCAAATGATTTAAAACGTTGCTCACCCGTCATCAAATCCCCCTGAAACCGCCACAGTAGTCCTATCAAAAATCCTATCAGATAAATGAGGAAGCCCTCTAGATACTTTAGTTAGGGTGCATGAAGCAAAGTGGAACCCACCTAATTACGCCTCTCCCCGATTTCTCCCCGATTTCTCCCCGGTTTTTGAACCTAGCCGATCTACAGTGAGCCATCACTTGAATCTATTCCTCTGGATTCAGTTCAGTTCGAAGAGCACCTTCGCCGACTTTTCTCCATTTTGGAGCAGGGTCGGTTTTTTTAATGGCTGGCTAGAGGGTTTCCAGGTATTTCAGCAGATCTGCCATTGTTTCAGGGCTAGGCTGAAACTGCGGCATGGGGGGGCGTTTTACCGCTAATCACTTGTTTGATCAGCCCTACCTGCGATTTTCGAGAAGCCACATGGTAAAGATCCGGTCCCACTAATCCCTGTCCATTAATGCCATGACAGACGGCACAATTCAGTTGAAAAATCACTTGCCCTTGCACCGGGTCGCCTGACAAAGACAAAACGCTTTGAATGTAGGGATCGGAACGGCGAAATTGGTGAACACCAAACACCGTCAGCAACACAATCAGCAGTACGGTCAGCAGCACTGCTAGTGTGGTCATTACAGCTTTTTTGGGAGCTGTGCGGGTGTGGGCTAGGGGTTGATTCAACAGTTCTTGGGTATGCAAAATTAGAAGGGAGGCACTGTAGCAGGCAACACTATATGAGAAATGTAACCTATTTATTATCAAAACTCAGCATAATTTATTCTTTTTCAACAACTCAGGCAACAATGGGGGTTAATCTTTGACAAGTTTTTCGGTTCTCCTTGCCTCTTGAGCCTGAATGGGGGCAGGTGTTTTAAAGAAGGTGTTCCAAATTCGATCGCAATGAGAGATGATAGGGACAGAGTGGCAAGGTAAACTGTGAGAACTTGCTAAAATGTTGGACTTTAATCAAGGAGAGATCAGTCGTGGTAGAACCATTGCTAGTAGGTATTGTCTTAGGTTTGATTCCAGTAACGTTGGCAGGTTTGTTTGTGGCTGCCTACTTCCAGTACAAGCGTGGTAACCAACTTAACTCTTAGACAGGTAGGTTCTCCTAGAATTGCGGTGGGAGCAGTAGGGCAGGCTTCTAGACTGTGTAGGCAAAATCCCCGTCCTACAGAAAATTTTGTTTTTCTCGTCCTCTGAATCGTAGGCAAACCGACGAGTTAATTCTAATCAAACGAAAAATGGAGGGTTGAGCAGTGCTCAACCCTCCATTTTTTTACTCCTACAGATTTTGACCCATGATTTAGGATTTCTATAGAAAATTGAGCCCTGCATG
>JAAUPA010000056.1 GCA_012034615.1 Leptolyngbyaceae cyanobacterium CSU_1_4
TTGGGGGACTTTGAAGCACAGAACTGGATCGGAAGTCCCCCAATTTGGGGGGTTGGGGGGCGGTTCGCCAGGAACTTGGCTAGATTCGATCACTTGTGTATACACGGTAGCCCGCTCTGGGAGAAGGGTTGGGGATGAGGGCGGCTCGCAGATCTGCAAAAGTGGGATGTACCCCTTGCGATCTCTAAACAGTGCGTATTGCCAATTGCGTAGTGGCTGGAGGTATGATTATCCCCATTGGGCGCTTCACCTTCAGGCGCTTTCGTCGTTAAACTAGGTAAGCAGTTTTCAGCATATATTGTGTCTGCCAAAGATCTCTTTCATGAAGCCGTCAAAAAAGCACTGCAAAAAGAGCAATGGGTAATTACTGCCGACCCACTGGCATTTAAGTTTGGCAACGTCAACTTTCGGGTTGACCTCGGTGCAGAAGCTTTAGTCGGCGCAGAACGAGCCGGAGAGAAAATTGCAGTCGAAATCAAAAGCTTCCTCAATCCCTCAGCTACCACTGACTTCTATGCCGCATTAGGACAGTTTCTCAGCTATCGTCTGGCATTAGAATCCGTCGAACCTAATCGTACTCTCTATTTAGCAGTCCCCATCGACGTGTACCAAACATTTTTTCAGTTTGAATTTACTCAAAGTGCGGTACAACGGTATCAGGTCTTGCTAATTGTCTACGAACCTGTTCAGGAGGTGATTGTGCAATGGATAAGCTAACCCATTACCGCGATTGTGTTCAGACACTTCTGAGACGCTACGCTAGCGAAGATATTTTAGAAGAAGACGTTGAAATTTTACTCAGCTTTGACACCGAGCGAGATCATTATCAGTGGATGAACGTAGGCTGGCATCAGCTTAACCGAGTTTATCGCTGTATCATTCACATTGATATCAAGGGTGGTAAAGTCTGGCTTCAGCAAAATTTGACCGATCAAGATCCTGCCGAAGAACTTGTAAAAATGGGCGTAGAAAAAAAGGACATTGTTTTGGGACTTCATCCACCCTACAAACGACCCTATACCGAGTACGGAGTCGCTTGAAGAAATCCGAAAGCCCTCAACGCTAACATAATTTCCCAAAACTTGTTTCCCGTTCTCAATCAATTTCCGCGTATTCTCAAGCCACAGTGAGCGAAATGGACAACCTAAAGCTAGAGCTAATTAAGTCTAAAACTGAAATGGCAAAACGAATGAATAGAGCCGCACAGCACTGTACTAGATCGATTGCTTGATCGACAAAATGAATCGCCTACTTTGCAAACGTTAGAACGTGCAACGACCCTTGCGGTATCTGCGAAGCAGCCCACCCTAGGAAAGCGGTTACACATCGAATTAGTTTAAGACTTTCTAGAAAAACTCCTCACCCTTAACCTGGAACTCGCATCCCAAGAACAACAAGGACTCCCGGTTATTGGACCTTGGGCGATCGATGGGGGAGGAAACTAATTGACGGTCTAACGCTAAAATAAATCTACACGCCTCATACTTTGAAAGCTGAGACGTAAGCACAGCAAGGAAGGTAAAGACTATGACTTTTGCTACTACCGAGCATAAATACGTGCAACTCAATGAGAGCCACGTTCCCATCATTTTGGGGACAACCATGAAAGTAATAGAAGTCATAGAGGCTCAACAGGCTTACGGTTGGAGTCCTGAAGAAATGCACTTCCAACATCCTTATCTAACCATGAGCCAAATTCACTCCGCTTTAGCTTATTACTGGGATCATAAACAAGAGCTTGATTCTGATATTCAGCAACGTCTTGAGCACACAGAACAGTTGCGACAACAGTCCGGCATCTCAGCACTTGCCGACCAATTGCGGGAAAAAGGACGCTTACTATGAGTCTTGCCCTGTACATGGACGAACACGTTCATCGGGCAATTACAGTAGGTCTGCGGATACGAGGCATTGACGTTTTGACTGTTCAGGAAGATGGGCGTAATGGCGTTGATGACCTGATTATTTTAGATCGAGCATCCCAGCTTCAGCGTGTCATCTTCTCTCAAGACTCTGATTTTTTAATCGAAGCAAATCGTCGCCAACAGCGGGGCACTCAATTTTCTGGAGTTCTTTACGCCCATCAAAAACTTATTTCTATTGGAAATTGCATTCGTGATCTAGAAATTGTGGCTCAGGTGAGCAATCCAGAAGATTTAGCAGATAAAGTCTGGTATTTGCCCTTGTAAAAACTTTCTAGAAAAACTCCTCACCCTCAACCTAGAACTCGTAGATCCAGAACAGCAGCGATAAAATGATCTACAAACTACTCTATCCTCTACATCATGAAAGCCTACGAATTTCCATCCAAACTCGACTCCCAAGGCAACCTCGAAATTCCTGAAGCCGTCTTAAAACATCTCTCCACCGAACAAGAAATCAAAATCATTGTGCTGGTTTCCGAACCTTCTGAGTCATCTGAGCACCCCGAAGCAGAGGATAGTTTAGGTTTTTCATCTACCAGCTTTCAAGAATCCTGGAAGCAAGCAAATAACGGACAGACCTTACCCTTAAGTCAGCTTTGGGAAGGTATAGACGTTGACTGAGCCTACGCCTATTGAGCTTAAACTGACGATCGAATTTCAGCGCAAAGTTCGCGTCCTTGCCAAAAAATACCGACGAATTCGCTTTGATCTCCAAGACGTTTTGCAAAAATTACAGGCTGGTGATTTTGTCGGCGATCGACTGCAAGAGGTAGGCAGCACCGTTATAAAGGCTAGAGTAAAAAACAGTGACGCTCAAAAAGGAAAAAGCGGCGGCTATCGCTTGATCTATTGGCTGCAATCTCCCTCTAGAGTTATCCTACTCGACATTTACTCAAAATCTGAGCAAGAAGACATTGACATCGCTGAAATTCAACGTATTTTGATCAACTACGAAGATATGCCTTAACGACGCAGAACCTTGCTAAAAAGCCGAGCGATCGCCTGAATTGACGAAGAGATGGCGATCGCCTAGGAAGGCAAATCACCTCGCATAATGCAAAAAAAGAATACTAACCGCGCGTTTTTCGGATAGTTTGACCTAAGTTTGTTCTCTAAGACACAAAAAGCCCCTGGTATCTTTCCTAGGCTCCCATTAGGCTTATGAAGAAAGTACAGCGTCCCCAAATCTTATGACGAAGAAAAATCTGATTGTGATTGGCAACGGCATGGTTGGGCACAAGTTTTTAGAGTGCATGATTGCGAAAGAAGCAACTCGAGACTGGAACCTCATCACCTTTTGCGAAGAACCCAGAGTGGCATACGATCGCGTTAACCTCAGCGGTTTCTTTGCTGGCAAAACCGCAGGCGATTTGTCTTTAGTAGAACCCGGTCTGTATCAAACTCACAACATTCAGATTCACATTGGCGATAAGGTCGATCGCATCCATCGCGCTTCTAAAACCGTCACTTCGGCAAATGGAGTTACCGTCAGTTACGACAAAATAGTTTTGGCAACAGGCTCTTATCCGTTTGTGCCGCCGATTAAAGGGAAAGATACCGCAGGTACTTTTGTTTATCGCACAATTGAAGACTTGGAAGCAATGTCCGCCTATGCAAAGGGCTGTCAGGTGGGTGTGGTCATTGGTGGCGGGCTGCTGGGCTTAGAATGTGCCAATGCTCTTAAAAATATGGGATTAAAAACTCATGTCGTTGAGTTTGCGCCGCGCCTCATGCCTGTACAGGTGGATGATGCAGGCGGCGAAGTTTTAAAGCAGCAAATCGACAACTTGGGCGTGAGCGTTCTGGTGAGTAAGTCTACGACTGAAATTGTGAACGCAGAGGGTAAAGTTCACAAGATGCTATTTGCCGATGGCTCGGAACTGCAAACAGACATGATTGTGTTTTCAGCCGGAATTCGTCCTCGTGATGAGCTGGCAAGAGAATGTGGATTGCAAGTGGGAGAGCGGGGCGGCATTGTGGTGAACGAGGTTTGCCAAACGTCTGATCCAGATATTCTGGCGATCGGGGAATGTGCATTATACCGCGATCGCATTTATGGCTTAGTTGCCCCAGGTTACACCATGGCAACAGTGGCGGCTGATCACCTGTGCTTGCCTTACAGCAACAGCTTTAACGGGGCAGATATGTCTACTAAGCTAAAACTGTTGGGTGTAGATGTGGCAAGCTTTGGCGATGCGTTTGGGAAGACCGAGGGCGCAAAAGAAATTGCGATTAAAGATGCGGTTAAGGGCACTTACAAAAAACTAGTGTTGAACGAGTCTGGCTCTTTATTATTGGGCGGCATCTTAATTGGTGATGCCTCAGCTTACGGTAATTTATTGCAGCTTGTGCAAAATGCGATCGCCCTACCTCCCCATCCTGAAGATTTGCTCATGCCGCCCCGTGAAGGCTCAAGCTTCTCCATGGGTGTAGAAAGTTTGCCAGATACCGCGCAAATTTGCTCTTGCAACAACGTCACGAAAGGACAAATTTGCAGCGCTATTCAAGAAAACGGATTAACTGATATTGGCAGCGTTAAGAAATGCACTCAAGCGGGAACAGGCTGTGGCGGCTGCGTTCCTTTGGTGACGGATCTGCTGAAGGCTGAGCTAAAGAAAGCAGGCATTGAAGTTAAAAATGACCTGTGTGAGCATTTCGCCTATTCTCGCCAAGAGCTTTATTCACTCATTCGTACCCATCAAATCAAAACCTTCGATGAGTTGCTAGAGCGTCATGGGAAAGGGAGAGGTTGCGAAATTTGTAAACCTGCTGTTGCTTCTATCCTTGCTTCTGCTTGGAATGATTATGTCCTCACACCGTTCCATGCTGGCTTGCAAGATACTAACGATGCTTTTCTGGCAAACATTCAAAAAGACGGGACTTATTCTGTTATTCCGCGCATTCCAGGCGGCGAAATTACGCCGGATATGTTGATTATCATTGGTGAAGTGGCAAGAGATTTTGGACTATATACCAAGATTACGGGCGGACAACGAATTGATTTATTGGGGGCGCGGGTCGATCAACTGCCACTCATTTGGCACCGATTAGTCGAGGCGGGGTTTGAGTCGGGTCATGCTTATGGGAAGGCGCTGAGAACGGTTAAGTCTTGCGTAGGCAGCACTTGGTGTCGGTTTGGAGTTCAGGATTCGACAGCACTGGCGATCGCCATTGAACTGCGCTATCGGGGTTTGCGGGCACCGCACAAACTAAAATCAGCAGTATCTGGCTGTACCCGTGAGTGCGCCGAAGCTCAGAGTAAAGATTTCGGCATCATTGCTACAGAAAAAGGCTGGAATCTGTACGTTTGCGGCAATGGCGGCATGAAGCCCCAACACGCCCAACTCATCGCTGAAGATTTAGATCAGGAAACACTCATTCGATATATCGATCGCTTCCTGATGTTCTACATTCGTACCGCTAACCGCTTAGAACGAACTGCAACTTGGCTCAACAAATTGGAAGGCGGCATCGAATACCTCAAGCAAGTTATTATTAACGATTCATTAGGCATCTGTGCTGAATTGGAAGCTGAAATGGAATACCAGGTGGCGACCTATGCCTGCGAATGGAAAACAACGATCGCCGATCCTGAAAAGTTACAGCGGTTTAACCATTTTGTGAACTCCGATCTACCTGACCCTAGTTTAATGCGGGTAGAAGAGCGAGGACAAACTCGTCCGGCTTCTGAGCAAGAGCGGCAGTTAGTTCAAGGATAAAGCTGTTTCAAAGATAAGACTGAGTTGAGTTCGGGCATACCATTGTTTATCAAACTTGTTAGATTATGATGCAAACTAGTTCTACGACCGAAACGATCGCTCAGTGGCTCACGGTTTGTCCTTTAAACCGAATTATTCCGAACACGGGCGTTTGCGCATTGATAAAAGATCAACAGGTGGCAATTTTCCGAGTAGGGGAAGAGGTTTACGCGATCGCCAACTATGATCCGTTCAGTCAAGCCTACGTGCTTTCTCGCGGTATTGTGGGCGATCGGCAGGGTGTGCCTAAGGTGGCTTCTCCCATTTACAAGCAAAACTTCAATCTAATCACAGGCGAATGTTTTGATGATGAAACGGTGCGTGTCAAAACCTTTCCGGTGCGCGTTGTAGAGGGGCAGGTGCAGGTCGGAATCGTAACGTGAATACTGAGGCTTATGAATAGCAGGGGCGATCGCCTATCCTACCTGACTTTCAGCTTACCCTCTGACACATTATTGAGATGGCGATCGAGGGCTGATTGGGGGGCGATCGTGAACGTTAGGTGCAAATCCCTCTATTTTTTTAATAACTCCGTAAATATCGCTTATCCCCTAGACTGAATGAATTTGCCTAGACTTGATTCGCCCGTTTTCCCACTAAACGATCGCGCAAATGTTTAATGCGATCGCGGAATTTTGCTGCCTCTTCAAACTCCATTTTTTTCGCTGCTTCTTTCATTTGAGCTTCTAATTGCACAATTAAGTCAGGGATATTTTCTAACGGCAAATCGTAGGAATGCTCATAAACTTCTTCTAACTGTTGAGCATTTAAGCGGCGAGATGTGTCCAAAAACGCGAGGATAGAATTCGACGTGCGGCGAATAATAGAGGTCGGTGTGATCCCGTGTGCTTGGTTATAAGCCATTTGGATGGCGCGACGACGTTCGGTTTCGCTGATAGCTTTTGCCATGCTGTCAGTCAGGTTATCGCCGTAGAGAATGGCTTTGCCCTCAACGTGGCGGGCGGCGCGACCGATGGTTTGGATCAGCGATCGCTCTGCTCGCAAAAAGCCTTCCTTATCGGCATCTAAAATGGCAACTAGCGAGACTTCGGGTAAGTCCAAGCCTTCCCGCAAAAGGTTTACCCCAATCAACACGTCAAAATCTCCATTGCGTAAATCTTGCAGAATCTCAATTCGTTCGATCGAGTTAATCTCAGAGTGAAGGTAGCGAACCTTCACGGCTCGTTCTTGGAAATATTCCGTTAAGTCTTCTGCCATACGTTTCGTGAGGGTGGTCACCAACGTTCGCTCGTTGAGGGCGACCCGTGATAAAATTTCGCCCAATAGATCATCAATTTGTCCTTCGGTCGGTCGTACAAAAATCTCTGGATCGAGTACACCGGTCGGACGAATAATTTGTTCAATGACTCTTCCGGTGCCAGGAACGTAGATTTGCTTTTCGCCAATCGTGTCCATCTTGCCGCCCGATTGTTCTAGCTCCCAAATACCTGGAGTGGCTGAAACGAAAATGCATTGATTCACTTTTTCCCAAAATTCTTCTGATTTAAGCGGGCGATTATCAGCGGCGCTGGGCAAACGAAAACCATGATTGATCAGCGTCATTTTACGAGAGCGATCGCCGTTATACATGCCCCTAATCTGTGGAATTGTGACGTGGGATTCGTCAACCACCAACAGCCAATCATCAGGGAAATAATCAATTAAGCATTCTGGAGGTGCTCCGGCAGTGCGTCCGGCAAGGTGACGAGCATAGTTCTCAACGCCGTTGCAATATCCGACTTCACGCAGCATTTCCAGATCATAACGGGTGCGCTGTTCTAATCGCTGTGCTTCTAAAAGCTTGTTGTCTTTTTCCATCTCTTCGAGGCGATCGCGCAGTTCTTGCTCAATGGCATTACAGGATTCTTCCAAGCGATCTTCTGGTGTGACAAAGTGACGAGCTGGATAGATGTTTACAGCGTCCATACTTTGCAGAGTTGCACCAGTAATGGGATCGATATACCGAATTGCGTCAATCTGATCTCCAAAGAATTCTATGCGAATGATTCGGTCTTCGTATGCCGGACCAATTTCTAGAACATCGCCTTTAACTCGAAACTTTCCCCGTCCCAGATCCAGATCGTTCCGTTCGTATTGCACTGACGCGAGATCTCGGAGGACTTGCCGTTGGTCAACTTCTTTCCCAACTCGGAAGGGAAGGGCGGCATTAAGGTATTCTGAGGGGATTCCTAAGCCATAAATACAGCTAATGGAAGCAACCACAATCACATCCTTGCGCTCAAATAGCGATCGCGTTGCCGAGTGGCGCAGCATGTCAATTTCTTCGTTGATTGAGGCAGTTTTGGCGATATAAGTATCGGTAACCGGAATATAAGCTTCGGGTTGGTAATAGTCGTAGTAGCTAATAAAATATTCGACGGCGTTGTTGGGAAAAAACTCTCTAAATTCGTTGCATAACTGAGCGGCTAAGGTTTTGTTATGAGCCAGAACTAGGGTCGGTTTGCCAATATTTTGAATGACGCGGGCGATCGTGTGGGTTTTGCCTGTGCCTGTAGCACCCAGCAGGGTTTGAAAGCGATCGCCTACCCTAGTGTTTTGAATCAGCTTAGAGATAGCTTTAGGTTGATCTCCGGCTGGTTCGTAGGGAGCTTGAATATCAAAGTCTGTCATGGTGGCTGGGTGGCTGTGTAGCGGGGTCTACGTTCTAGATCCTAGCGATTTTTGACAGAAGTGGGGAGAATTACCTCATCAAAAAAGAGAGAATTTCTGAATACAGGTCTGCCAGCTTCATCAACAGGCAAACCTGCGAAGGATCTAAACGGAAACTACACGAATCGGAATTGATTACTGTTCAGATTTAAGTTCGCTCCATTTTGCACCACACCGATTAATTCAGGTCGTGCGCCTTCGTTCAGAAAAGTTCCTGTTCCTAGGTTAATGTCTTGTATTTGGTAGTCGCTGCGGCTGCCACTGAGCTGAATTTTATCGATCGCTTGCAGGTCTAAAATCAGTGCAAAATCTCTCCTTCTCCCGTCATCATAGTAAGCCTGATTATTATCTCCCAAAATGAACAGATCCCGATCGCCGCCGCCTTGCAGTTGATCGCGTTCACCCTGTCCAGGCGCGGTCGCTTGAGTGTTCACGCCAATGAGGCGATCGCGCCCACCACCCCCCGTCAGAATATCATTCTCTTCATCTCCAATTAATTGATCATTGCCACCGTCACCCCTTATTGAATCGTCACCTCCGCCCCCTCGGAGCAGATCGTTCCCGCCTTTGCCCAATATCTGATCATTGCCTTGGTTCCCATTGATCACATTATCTCGCCGATCGCCGATCAAAACATTCGGCTGGTCAAGGGCTACAACGGCTCGGGCTGCCTGAATTAAATTCAGGAAAGAGGAACCAGGAGAAACTCGCAACGCTTCAACGCTGCCTCTAGACGTTAGAGCATTGGCAACGTTGTTGGGGGTGGCTTGATAAGCGGCTATGAACTCTTTAAAGTCGGTTTCCTGATTAAAGTTAAAACCCGCGTCGCTTGATTCTTGAACTGTAATATTAGCTTGAGTATAGCCGGGAGGTGGGGCGCTGAGAAGCCGTCTGCCTGCCGCGAATTGAATGTGCTTATTGAGGGCAAAAATCGGCTCTACGAGGGTGCCATCGGTGTAGGTTTGCAAAACCACTGAGCCAGGAATATAACCCTGTCCAGCCAAGCTTACCAAATCGCCGTTAACGATGTAATGGGTGACGTTTTTAGGAATGCCTTTTTGTTGAAACTGCGTGACTGTTGAATTGTTAATGCCAGGGGAATTAAACGTCACAACATTCCCAATTTGACTAGTCAAATCAGCAGCGGTGAGTTGAGCGATCGCCCCGCCCATGCTATGTCCAATGATGTCGGGTTTGACGAGTAGCACCCCCAAATTTATTAAGCCAAGTGGCGATCGCTTCTCGGTTTGCCAAAAACTGATTAAATCCAATGCCTCGCGGGTCAGCATTGGCAAGGTCATCGATCGGTTCATCTGCGGCACGAAAAATCAAAACCGGTGGTTTCTCTGCGGTTAAAGCGGTTAACCCAAGCGCCTGAAATCCGGTCGTCGGATCGTTAAAAACTTGATCAATTTTGTAGCCTGATAGCGTCAAAAAAGCGTTAGTTAACAGGCTAAACTCCGGCTTGTCGAACCCGTTTATTACTTCCTTTGCCAGAATTTCATAAATTGGATCTAAAGGTGTCATTGCTGCATCTCCTAGATATTTCCGCCCCTATAATAAAGCGCTCTAGCCCCATTCGGCATCAAGATGGGGAGGGGTTTTACACCGCCAGAACCTGCTCACCGCCTCTTTCCTGTCCATCTATCGGTAGGGGTAAAGGTGATTTGAACCGGATCATAAAAGATGAACCTTCTTCCCAAATCTTAAAGTTAAAAATTAGGTTATGCCTTGGGGCAATAAAGCCCGCCCCCTTGGTAAGTCCAAGCCATGCCTTCAGGATCTAAACTTTTTGACCATTCGCTAAAACCAGCTAGGCGCTTACGTTTACGCACAGTGCTTTTGCTAACGCCAAGCCGCTGAGAAAGCTGGCGACTAGAGAGGCTATTTTCTGGAGCCAGCTCACTCAGCAGCGATAGATAAGTCTCCCAAAAAACCAGCAAGGTCGTTATGAAAATAACGACGATCGCTTCAGGGCGCTTTAAATAATCTGAACTTTCCGGCTTCTCTGCAAGGGCTGAGGTCGGACGAGGGGCAAGGGACGATGTATCCATAAGAACAAGAGCCAGGGGGTTTGGGTGAACCTCTGTCCGTAAGTTTTGAGACAAAGGGGGAATCGGTTCTGTATCCGATAGTTCTGTTTCAGATAGTTCTACTTTAGAATCAAAAAGGCTGGCTTCAGTCTTTTCCGGAGCAGATAAATCTAGATCGGCGCTATCGGGTGTTGTTAAAGAGGGTTCAAAGTGGAACTGGCTTTGGATTACTTCGTGCCAAGCGAGATGGAGGCTGTTCTTCTGCCGACCGTAAACGGTAATAGTTTTAAGCGAATGGATGTTGAGAACTTCTATGCTAGAGCGAACAAATGAAACAGCAATAGGTTGCTCAGGCGTAGGCTCACCTTCAAAGAGAAGATGCAGAGCGTTATCTTGATACTTTACTTTTACTGCAATACCCAGGGGCTTTGTCACCTGGTTCATTAAACTCGCGATCGCGCCGGATCACCCTGTTTGGCTAAACTCAAGACTTCTGGGGACACCATGATTCTTTCCTTTCAACCTCAGCACCTTTTATGATCCCATCAATCGTTCCCCTGCAACAAAGTTGTCACGGCATTGATAATAATTTGCGCAGATCCTAGAAAAAATTCTCGATCGAGGGTTTCTAGGGTGTCAGTGGGTTGATGGTAATGAGGATTTCTAAAATTAGCAGTATCTGTGACTAACACAGCTCCTAGCCCGTTTTTCCAAAACGGGGCATGGTCGCTTCGCACTAAGTCGGGGGTGAAATCTCCCAAGGTCGGAATGGCTAAGGTTAAGACTTGGGGTAATGTGGGGCGTGTGCTTTGGGTAAAGCTATTGATCAGTGCCGGATGCCCTTGGTTACCAATGACTGCCAAAAATCGCCGCGATTGGTGGGCGGCGTGATGGGCAGCACAGGCGGGTAAGATTGGCATCCTGATTGGTGGCAGGCATAGCCCACCATATCGAGAATGACTGCGCCTTTGAGGTTGTCTTGCTGAACTGGGTCTTCGATGAAAGCTTGGCTGCCCAATAGACCGATTTCTTCAAGGTCGAAAAAGACTAGCTTCAGGGTGCGGGGTGTAGGGGCGCTGAGCAAACGAGCCGCTTCTAAAACGGTCGCTAAACTGGTGGCGTTATCGTCGGCACCCGGCGATCGGGCTACCGAATCATAATGGGCTCCTAACAAAATTGCCCCGGCGGCTGGATCAGTGCCTATGCGCTCAGCGTAGACATTCACTCCGCGATGGTCTGAAGGCTCAAAGGGCATCTCTTTCACCGTCCAGCCCGCCTCTTGCAATCCCCGAAGAATATAGCGCCTTGCCTTGGCGCGATCGCTCTGGGCATGGCGGTTAAAAGCGAGTGAGTCCAGATCCTTCAGCAGCCGTTGAGCATCAACCGTGGGCATAACGGCGGGGCGAACCTGTTGCATCAGTTGGGCGGGGCGGTCTGCCTGAGCATGGGCTGATGGAGAAGAGGGCGATCGCTGCCAGTTCAGCCAGTTCGCCAGCATCGCTGCAACCATCGTTGCAACCAATGTTGCAATTAATAGCGCCAGCCAGATCCATCGCTTCATGGAACCCCTCCAAATTGCATCTCCGCCCCTTGAAAGATACCATTAATTGCCAGAAGTCTCTGGGCAAAGACTGCGCCCTTCGTCTTGCCGAGTGACTACACAACCTGCATATTGTCCGGCGGGAGGTGGGGCTGGGTGTAAAAACCAACAATGCCTCGCTACTCACGGCAGTTGAACCCTGTTTAATTAACAAATCGCCATCTAAATACCGCACTCTGCGAATGGCATTGAGGGGAAAAGTGGAAAACTCATCGGGTAACGTGGTGCTTCCGGGTACTGGAACCCGATAGATGGCATAGGTTCCGGGTAATTGTGGATCGATGACAAATACAGCACTGGTAAAGGTATCGAAGCAATCTTGCAGCACGACTCCTACTGCAACATTCCCGGTTAAAGGATCGATCGAAAGCGCCCGATTGCCGAAGAACTTTTGACCCGACAAGGTTTGGCGCGGTGCGATCGCTCCTTTATCACAATCAACCCCGTCTATAATTTGGGCGTTGAGTGAGCGGGCAGCAACGGTCGTTTTTCTACCCGACCACTGCAATTCTAGTTGAGTTCCATTGTTCACAATACGGGCAGTCGGAATGATAGGAACCGCAGCCTGAGACGGTGCAAGGAACGACAGAGAAACGATCGCCGCTCCACCTGTTAATACTTTTGAAACATACTTCATCATGCTAGTTTTCTCACTCTCAGAAATGAATTAAACGACAGAAATATCATAGTTCTAGCTACAACTTTTTCACATGACCGTACCTAAATACTAACCATCACCACAAACGGAGAATGAATAGGTTCCTTCGGAACTCGATACCCTAACTCAACTGGGTTGCCAAACTCTGCTTGTCGTCGGACATGAAGGACGATCGATCGCTCTAAAATAGCAGCAACTTCACCTCGCGTTGCTGCCGCCTTCGGGTTTAATCGATTAACATTAGGATAATTCACAACAATTTCGTGTAACGTAGCAAGTTCAACCGCAGGCAAGGCGTAGTCAGAAATAGTCTCAGCATCTTCATACCGATTTAACACGCCAGAACCACCGTCTCTGCGAGTGCCCAGAATACTGGTCAACGCGACCCACACATCCTGCCGACGAATGCCATCTTCAGGGCGAAATGTATCATCGTCAAACCCCGATAAAATCCCTGTTTCGTAGGCACGCACAATGGCAGAACGAGCGGACATGGGCACATCTCGGAACCGAATTGCCGGACGAATGTTGGTCAAAATGCGATCGAAAGCTGCCACAATTACCTGCGCAAATTGTCCTCGAGTCATCAGGGTATTGGGGCTAAAATTACCCAGATCATTGCCCCGGATAATGCCCATATTCGCGAGGACAGTGATGGAGTTTGCCGCCCAATGTCCCTCAATATCAGGAAAAGGAATTTGCAAAAGCGATGTCCAACTCTGATGACCGACTATTCCATCTGCGTCTAAAGCATAGTGTTCTTGGTAGGTGAGCACGGCGGCATGGGTGCGATCGCCAAAGTCTCCCTCTACTTTCAAGGGCACGAGCGATCGAAAAATGAGTTGATTGCCAAGGCGCTGATTCAATAAAATTTGCAATTCTTCAACAGCCTCGCCTCGGCTGCCAATTTGAACCGTAGGACGCAGAGTGATGACTGGCATAGGTAAATCCTCTAGATAAAATTCTAAAGATATGTTCTTTGGAGATTCACCTGAGATTAGCCCGTGATTCTGGCTGGCGTTGATTCCCCCAAGGGTACTTTTGCCTAATTGATTTCCTGCCAGTTTGAAAAATATACCTGCCAGATTACTTGCTAAGTACCCGAATTCTAAAAGGTGGAGTATGAGCACTCATATAAGACAAAAGGGCATAAAGCAATATCAGAACCCCTAACATTTCCAGAGTTTCTTCAACACTAACAATAAGAGAGTAGGTTAAGTCAGCTTGAAAACCAAAAGCTTCGGCGTACCAGCCGCCAATCATTTCCATGCCGATCGCCCCTGTTACAAAGGTCGCCCCTGCCAACATCATGAGGACTTGGGTTTTCATCGGCAGCGTTCTGACAAATTTAAAACAGCTTAACGCAAACAACAGAAAGAATATTCCCCCTGGAATCACCCACGCATAGTAAAACAGCCCGCTTGCATGGAACAAGGTGCGCGTTGGTCCTGTAAACAACTCATGGATGCTAGTTGCTTCATCTAGAGTAAGGTATGCAAATACGAATGAAAATCTCCGCCAATATTGAGTGAAGCGATCGCCCCCTTGCTTTTTGGCGGTTGCAATCATTGCCGCTAGCAAACTACACAACATCCACGCAAAAGTTGAATAAGCCGTAGGAAGATTGGCTTCCTCATCCACATAAACTAAACGCACTAGCCCAAAAACGCTACCGCGATCGAAAACATGATGAGAAATCTGTCCAAGACTACTTAAAACTAATAGCCCTGCAATAACAAACAGCAAAAGCCGAATCACGCGAGTTGGGGAAATTTGAAGCTCAGCTACGTTAGAGATGTCGAGATCTGTATTCGGTTCTTGCCCAAAGTCCGATACATTAGAACCCATGCAATTATCGGATCCGAGACAATTATCTGCCCCCTCGTAGTCTTTTGGAGATAGATTCACGCTGAGCTTCCCTCAAAGGCTAATACAAGGTTGACTTAACCTTAAACAGAGGTATCAAGCTATACTCCGGAAGTTTTAAGTTAAAGGCTAGAGTTCCGGGTCTGTCGTGAGTCTCTAATGCATTAAAAAAGGTTAAGACCTTAGAAGGTGTTTGGGCGTTGCTGAATCACGTATAAATTTGCTCCCTAAATCCTCCATTCTGGGGAACCTTGAGGCTCGGAAGTCCTCCAGAATGGGGATTTGGGGGGCGGTTCAGGTTACAATTTTGATGGTTCAAACACCTTCCAATACCCTAACTGAGGATAATTTACGGCAACCACGGATACTGACGAAAATCGGGCTGCCGCTTCTCCAAAAAGGCTTGTTTCCCTTCTGATCCTTCTTCTGTCATGTAATAGAGCAAGGTCGCGTTGCCTGCGAGTTCCTGCAAACCCGCTTGCCCATCACAATCTGCATTGAACGCCGCCTTCAAACACCGAATGGCGATCGGGCTTTTCTCTAAAATTTCTTGCGCCCACTGAATGCCTTCAGCCTCTAATTGGGCGATCGGCACCACGCAATTGACCAAACCCATCTCTAACGCCTGCTGAGCATCGTATTGCCGACACAGGAACCAAATTTCCCGTGCCTTCTTTTGCCCCACCACCCGGGCTAAATAGCTTGCTCCAAAACCGCCATCAAAGCTGCCCACCTTGGGTCCGGTTTGTCCAAAAATGGCGTTATCCGCAGCGATCGACAAATCGCAAAGTAGATGCAGAACATGTCCGCCCCCGATCGCATAACCCGCCACCAGCGCAATTACCACCTTAGGCATTGAGCGAATCAACCGCTGTAAATCCAACACATTCAGTCGCGGCACCCCCTCATCATCCACATACCCAGCCTGACCTCGCACCGACTGGTCGCCACCCGCACAAAATGCATACTTGCCGTCGGTATGGGGCCCAGCCCCAGTCAGCAGAACAACTCCAATGCGTTGATCTTCCCGAGCATTGGCAAACGCATCGTAGAGTTCAAACACTGTTTTAGGGCGGAAGGCATTGCGCTTATGGGGACGATTGATCGTAATTTTGGCAATACCATCGGCTTTGTGATAAAGAATATCTTCGTAGGTTTTGGCAGTTTGCCATTCGAGGGGCATGGGAAAAAAGATGGGGAATAAGGTCGGTTAGGATTATATGATTCTTTGGGATCAGGGACTATGGTCTCTCAAGTTTCTCAGGCGCTGGTATTTGGATATCGGAGTTTTTCGATGAGGATCTTTGGCTTGGAAAATCAGGCAAAAGATAATTCGTCATTTTCTCAATACTGTGAAATAATTAGAGACTGTGTCTAACTGTCCCTAAAAATAAAAGTATAGAGTTATGGCGAAGGGCGTACGAATTATTATTACGTTGGAATGCACCGAGTGCCGCACCAACCCGGACAAGCGTTCAGCAGGAGTTTCCCGCTACACCACGCAAAAGAACCGCCGCAACACCACGGCGCGGCTAGAACTAAATAAGTTTTGCCGTTACTGCAATAAGCACACTGTTCACAAAGAAATTAAGTAATTTTCACGTTCAACCATTCCAGTAAAGACCCATGGCATATTTCCGTCGTCGCGTTTCTCCTCTCAAGCCCGAAGAACCCATTGATTACAAAGATGTAGATCTCCTTAGAAAGTTCATCACTGAGCGTGGCAAAATCTTGCCTCGGCGCATTACAGGGCTAACCGCTAAGCAACAGCGAGATCTAACTGAAGCAATTAAACGCGCCCGGATTCTGGCGCTCTTGCCCTTTGTCAACCAAGAAGGTTAATGCTGAAACTCTGCAATCGTTGATTTTTCTGAGTTCTGTTCAGAAAAATCAACAATTTGTAGCAATTTAATGCAATGAGGTGATGAGCAGAGGGAACTTTAAGCCTCATAATAGCGACATGCTGCTTTAGGGCGTAAATTACCTAACCTCACAGCCGACCTAACCTCATAGCTGTCGATACTTTCATGGAGAAGGGAACCTTAGTTGAGTTCAAGCTACAGGGCGATGCCTCAGATCGTCGTCGTTTAGCGGTTATCGATCGCCCCGAAGGCAAAAAGAATTGGATTGCTCTTGACGAGCGATCGCATCCTCACACCCTACACGCTCGGCAGATCACTTACATCGTTACAGGGCAAACCTACACCCCCACAGAAATTGCCGGGTTTTGGCAAGAAACGCAGGCTTACCTAGACCCTGACAGTTTAGAGGTGGCTTGGGAAATTTTAGAGGGGGAGTCGGTTGAGCCCGCAGGCATGGCAATGCTGCTGTTTTCTGAGAAAACTCCGGTTTTTTGTTATGCCGCATACTGTCTTTTGTCAGAGGATAAGCTTTACTTTAAGCAGAAGGGCGATCGCTACGAACCGCGTTCTTCAAGTCAGGTGGCAGAACTCAAGCATCAAGCTAATGTTGAAGCGCAGCGTTTGCAGGAGGGGCAAAACTTCCTGAACCGTATTCAATGCGCTCTGGAGGGCGAGTCGGTAGAGTGGCAGAGCAGCGATCGAGTCCGGCTAGATGCCTTGGAAAGGTTCGCGGTTTTGGGAGACGAAGCCACGCACCGAGCGCCAGCCTTAGAATTGTTGACCGCCTTAGGGCGACCAGAAACGGCTGAAGCGGCGTTACAGCTTTTGGTGGCGCTGAGGTTGTGGAGTCCTCACGAAAATCTGTTCTTGCGACGCAGCCAAGTGCCGATTCAGTTCTCTAGTAAGGCATCAGAAATGTCCGCATTCCACTTATCGTCGCCGCCCCCTGACTCTCACCCCAAGCGGTTAGACCTCACTCACCTCAAGGTTTACACCATTGACGACGAAAGCACCCGCGAAATTGATGATGGGCTGAGCGTTGAATTTTTGGCAGATGGACGGCAGCGGCTCTGGATTCATATTGCTGATCCGAGCCGTTGGGTAGAACCCGGTGATGATTTGGATTTGGAAGCGCGTCGTCGCTGCACTACCATTTATTTGCCCACGGGTATGATCCCCATGTTTCCGCCAGAGCTGGCGACTGGTCCGATGAGTTTGACTCAAGGGAAAGTTTGTGCGGCGCTGAGTTTTGGGGTGATTTTAGATGAAATAGGCGGAGTGGAGGATTACCAAATTCAGGTGAGTTTGGTCAAGCCAACCTATCGTTTGACCTATGAGGATGTGGATGAGATTTTGCAGCTTGGGGTGCAGGCAGAACCAGAGCTAGAGGCGATCGCTACTTGGTCAAAACGGCGATCGAGCTGGCGGCAATCTCAGGGAGCCATCAGCATCCACATGCCCGAATCGTCGATTAAGGTGAAAGACGACGAAATTACGATCGAGGTTCTGGAAGACTCTGTGTCGCGATCGCTCGTAGCAGAGATGATGATTTTGGCAGGAGAAGTGGCGGGTCGCTATGGCGAAGCACACAGTTTGCCGTTGCCCTTCCGGGGGCAACCCCAGCCCGAACTGCCGTCCGAAGGAGAGCTACTGCAACTCCCGGCTGGCTTTGTGCGGGATTGTGCGATCCGGCGCTGTATGCCCCGCAGCGAAGTAAGCATTACGCCCGTTCGCCACGCCAGTTTGGGATTAGATACCTACACCCAAGTCACTTCCCCCATCCGGCGATATGCCGACCTGCTGGCACATTTCCAGATCAAGGCACATCTCCGGGGTGAGCCGTTGCCTTTTTCTACCGAATCGATTCAGGAATTAATTCAGGTAATTAGCAACACTGCCTATGAGTCGATGTTGGTGGAGCGCCAAACGAACCGCTATTGGGCGTTGGAATACTTGCGCCAACGCCCCGAAGAAATTTGGCAGTCGTTGGTTTTGCGCTGGCTGCGAGAACACGAGAATTTGGGTTTGGTGCTGTTGGAGGAGTTGGGTTTGGAGATTGCGATGCATTTTAGCCGTCCGATGGAAGTGGGCGAACGGCTTGATGTAAAAGTGACCTATGCTGACCCTCGACAAGATATGATTCGCCTTACTGAAATGAGTAAGTCGGTGGCTTGAGGGGTGTATGAATTAGCTTCATAAGTGGGCGACTTAATAAACAAGAACAGCTAAAATAGTTGAGGTAGGATTATAAAGTGTGACAGTAAAATCCTAAAAATCCTACTAAGCCGTCGCAGGGGTCTTGGCGTATGAGTAAGAAAGTCAGCATTACCTTAGACGATGAAGTTTTAGAATTTGTAGATCAACGATCTGGCAACCGCAGCAGTTTTATCAATAGGGTGCTTCAGAAGGAGAAACAGCGGCTTTTTATGAAGGATCTGGCGAACGCCTACAGAGAGCAGGCTAATGACCCAGAGTTTCAGGAAGAGGTCGCGGTTTGGGATATCGCTGTGGGTGATGGTTTGAATGCCTAGTGGAAATTTGACGTACAACAGAGGAGAACTCTGGTGGGTTGACCTGAACCCTGTGCTAGGCAGTGAAACGGGTAAAGTACGTCCTTGTGTGATTTTGTAAAATGACAGTAACCAATCTGGAACAACGACGATCGTTGCTCCTTTGATGCCGGGGAGAAAAAGTTACCCCTTTGTGGTTAACATTGTCCCTACTTCACAGAATGGATTAAGTGGCGATCGCTATATCAACTTAAGTCAAATGAGAGCGGTTGATGCTCAAAGAGTTAAGAATAAACAAGGGGTTTTAGAAGATATTTATTGGCAAGAGATTGAGAAAGCGGTCGGCATTGAACTGGGCTTTAGTTCAGCATTCAAGTCGGAATAGCTGGGTGAAGCCTTTAGCATCAGGGTCAAGATTTGTGACCGTCTTCGGCTGGATCTGCTGTGATTGAGGTGACTAGCCTACAATTTTCCGCCTCAATCGCCCACCCCGATCGCCAGTCCTCTCCCCAATTCCAGTAACGCCGCCGAATGCTGCTGATGCAAATGCTTGTAGTAAAGCTCCTGCGCATCATCCAAGCGTAAGTTTAAGTAAAGTTGCTTGCCCAAATCTACTAGCCGCTGAATCCAGAGAGCATCTACCTCAACGGTTTGAGGATTGGGGCTGTTGAGCAAAATTCCAGAGCCAGCGAACAATGAGTCGCTCTAAAATTGCGGAAATTGGGGGAGTTTAAGTTGGCAGTGAAGTTGCTGGGCTCAAGGGCGATCGCCTCCAAGTCTGTCAAATAACTCAGGCATAATTGCGGGTTGCTGGATGGAAAATCACTGGCTTCTCGTTCAAGGGACTGGAGCGCGGCGATCGCCCGTTGCGTAATAGCAATTTCAGCCGCCACTTGGAGTTCTTGAGGCACTTCTAGCTGGTCTCGATGGAACGCCATCAGCACACCATAGTTATCCCGGTAAACCTGGGTATACAGTTGATCCAATCGCGTCAGAGTTTCCTGAGTCAGCAGATTCATCAAACGATGACGCTCCTCAGCAAACAAGTTTTGCAAACTATAGGACTGATCCCCAAAGGCTTTGTTCATTGCCAAAATCGTTTGGGCAGCACTAGCTTGTTGCATTGCTTCAAACAAATTGTCTCGGGTTTGGCTGTATACCCGTCGTCCTTTGAACAGTTGAATACAGCAGTGAAAATCCCAGCCGCCTAGGTGAAGCACCGCAAAAGTCATGGTAGTGCTGGCTCGGGTAATGTCTGATCTAAGCTGAATGTGCCCCACAGCTAAAGTCAGATTGCCGAGGCGCTGAAGCTGATAATCCTGCTGATGAACGGTGTAGCAATAGATTTGCTGTTCGCGGGAATAGGGAGTGAATAGGGAAGTTAAGGCGTAATGAGCGGCAACTTGCTCTAGGCTCACGACAGAGGGCGCAACCAGTTGGCGGTAAACCTCTGCGCCCGTTTGAAACTGCTCAACGTTACTAGGCGCGGTTGCCAAGCGTTTGATAAAGCCTTTCTCAAGCTGAATGCCGGAGACATCGCCCGCCAACTCTAGGGCGCGGGCAGCATAGCGGAGGATTTGGGTTCCTTCTGGACGAGAAATTTCTTCAAAGAACCAGCCGCAGCTTGTGTACATGAGCAAAGCATGGCGCTGCATTTCTAAAAGCTGAAGAGCATCGACCTTTTCTGCGGAGGTGAGCCGATGGGTTTGGTGCTTGGAGAGGAACTGCTGAATCTGGGTTGGCGTGCGATCGAGAATGATTTGCACATATTCATCGCGCGCTTTCCAAGGATCACGGAAGAACTTGGGAACAGTATCTTCGTAAACCTTGATGAGCTGATCCCGTAGCCAATCCAGACTGTCTCGCAGCGGTCTACGCCACTTTAAATGCCAGCCGCCACCGCCACCACAGCCGCAATCGTGTTGCCAGCGATCGACCCCATGGGAACAGCTCCAAGCAGTGACCGGCTTAAGTTCTACTTCCCATGTCGGGGCGCTGAGGCTGAGGTAATGGGCGTAATTCGTAACCGTCCAGCCCCGCTTAGGAAATTCTTTGACCAAGGCATAGGCTAAAGCCTTTTCGCTACCCTTTTTATGATGACCAAAGGTTTCCCCGTCCGTGGCGACCGAAATGAGCTGCGAGGGGGGATGATCTGCCCGAACGGCTGTGCTCATTCGTCCGGCAAAGTGCCCAGAACTAAGAAGGACATCATTAAAGCCCATATCTCGTGAAATGGGGCCATCATAAAAGAAAATGTCAATGAACTGTTCCCGTCCGGGCAGATAACAGCGATAGGGACGAACAGGATCAATTTGTCCGCCGCCTACTTCTAGCCACTGAGCAGCCTGACCTAGGGGACGACAGCGCTGTGCTTGGGAGGGGGCAAGAATAATGAAGCGAATTCCCTCTGCAATCAAGGCTTCCAAAGTCGGATAATCGACGGCGGTTTCTGCCAGCCACATGCCTTCGGGATCACGCCCAAATCGTTTGTAAAAATCAGCTTTACCCCAGCGAATTTGGGTGTATTTGTCGCGCTCGTTGGCGAGGGGCATGATGATGTGATTGTAGACTTGGGCGATCGCATTGCCATGTCCATTTAACCGTGCACAGCTTTGGCGATCGGCTTCCAAAATTCGTTGGTATGTTTCGACATCATGGCGTTCCATCCAGCTCATCAGGGTCGGTCCAATATTGAAGCTGAGATACTCAAAATTGTTGATGATCTCCAAAACTTCGCCTTGGTTATTGAGAACGCGGGCGAAAGCATTGGGGCGATAGCACTCTTGATGAACTCGCTCATTCCAATCGTGACAAGGAGCCGCGCTGGGCTGACGCTCGACCGCATTGAGATAGGGGTTTTCGCGGGGCGGCTGGTAGAAATGCCCGTGAACGGTGATGTAAACGCCTGTCGCTGTTTTAAGGGGATCAGGGTGAAGGGGATCAGGGGATACAGAGCTTTCTAAGGCGATTTGATCTAGAGCCGTCCTGTCAAAACTGGGTTCAAATTCTTGAGATACTGGCGAGCGATCGGAGTTGAGGAGAGTCATGAAATCTTTTAGCTTGAAAGGATGAAGACGTAGCTTTATGCACTCAAATACGGCGTAAGAGGATGTTTGAAAAGTATATGTTGTGATCCGAACCGCCCCCTGAATCCCCCATTCTGGGGGACTTCTGAGCCAATACGGCGTAAGACGGATGTTTGGAAAA
>JAAUPA010000353.1 GCA_012034615.1 Leptolyngbyaceae cyanobacterium CSU_1_4
ACCCAACCGTCCCAAGCGTTCGGGGTATTGGTTGTAGCCGAGATTAAATCACACTTAATTTTGATTCGTCCTAACCCTTCCGGGTCGAATGTCATCGTCCTCAATGCTCGATAGGGTTCCAGGAATCCAACCTGAGATAGTCCCGTCCTTCCACTCCTGGCTATGGGACTCAATCAAACTAGGACGGAGAAGGCGATCGAGACTCATAGATATATCTAACCTAACGACTTAGGATTACAAGTAACTATACCACTTTGTTTGTTTGTGTACTTAATTATTTATGTATTAACTGAAATGGTGAAACCAGTATTATTTTCTAGGGTTCAAGGCTACCAAAAAACTGCTTTTCTCTGCGATGACTGAGAACGATTGCCAAGTCCATTCTGTGAGCTTTATTGGGTGAATCTTCAAAGGGATACCTAGATGTCGTAACGGACTGGGGTTGTAGTATAGCGATCGCTGTCACAAATAATGCGACGGGCAATTGCCTTTGCAGGAACGTCATCGAGCAAAGGTAGAATCAGGTTGCCGTCTGCTCCCATCATGACTTGACCAACGATTTCACCTTGCTCATTAAAGCTAGGGTAAATGACGACGCAGGGATGCTGATACTGCGCCCAAGTTGAGGTAAAGACTCGTCTGATTGCGGCTCTAAAATTTGCATCCTCTAGAGCCGCCTCGAAATCCATTTTTTCCAGTGCATTCATTTCTCTGGTAATTGTTCTTTTCCTCATCTTTCGTCTTCTCATTATTTTCATGGCTGCACCTCAATTTTGATGGTTTGCTGTATCTCTAAAAGTTGCCAAGGTTGAATGTCCAGTTCCCTTAAAGGCACGTTGGTTTGAGCGTGCTTAAGTTGCACCAATGGCACTGCATAAATGCCTCTTGTTTTTTCTAGCACTTCCGCCAGCGCTTTATCATATTCCCGATCGCCCCATACCCCATGCGGAGGATTCAGGTTCTCCGTGATTGCGGTTGCCGCCAGATTGAACGCCTCCACAGCCGAGACGGTGGATAGAACCTTGATTTGAACTAATCCATCAATAGGGATGATCTCAGCCCCTACAACCGCTAGACGTTCATCTTTCATTCGACGGGGATTAATCTCCGCCTCCACTAAAGCGGAGTAGCTTGCAGGATGGACGGCAATCGTCCGAAGATCCCTAAAGAACCCATCTACTCCAGGCATTCTCCCTCTAATCACGTTAGCTTTTGCCGCTCCAACCTTAAGGGCATAGAATTGGAAGTCTCGATCGGTGACGCAACGATCGCCCGTTCGCAACCAGTCACGGGTACGGTACACAGCATCAATTAATTTTTCTGCTCCTCGCCCCTCCGTCACTATCCCTTCATTAGCGGCTGTGTCCACGAAAGCAAGCGATCGAGGGATCTGGGAGAATTCCCCTTGTCGAATGTTGGGAGGTTTGCCGATTCGACTTAATCGGCACGGAACCAAGACGGTATTTTGATCCGCTTCCATCCGAGCGTTGGTAATGGTGAAGACGGATAAATCAGGTTGATAAAGACTGCGCACCTCAATGTTGAGCGGAATATCAACGGGGATATTACGAGCGATCGCATCCTGTGAACGGGTAAACCGGACGTTCAGAACCGAGTACTCGGACACGCGCAATTGAGTCCCCATCATGCGTAACCATTCTAACAGGGTCGCATCTGGGACAAGATTAAACTCATGGGCGATCAAGCTTTGCAGGTAGACCAGGACGCTAACCAGAATAGAATGAGCGCTGCCCGGAGTTTGGGAGGAGAACGGTGAAGGCTCACCCGTGGGCAAAGCCTGGGCAAGCCTGTTCATAATTGCCGTATAAATCGGAGCATCCTGAAAGCCGTATAGCTCGACGGAAGGAATTAGATTTGGTTCAGCCTGGAGGGACTGCTCTAACTCATAGTAGCGATCGTAAGTTGGCATACTAAATCCACCTCATTACAGCCAGTCCAGTATCGATCGAAACCTTTTCAATCAAGGCGATCGGATACTCCCTTAACCAACTTTGGACAATATTCTGCTCATGTTCCCGGTTGAAATCATCCAAAATGATCCAGGTTCCAGAGCGGATAAAATCTTTCAATTTTGCCAAGGCTGGATACCGACCTTCGGGAGAAGTTCTGGAAGGTGGACTGTCAATCAGAATCAGGTCATAGAATCCCTTGTGCTGTGGTTTTAACGGATTTAAGTCAAACCAGTTCCCAGCCAGAGGACAAAGAGCGATCGATTCATCTCCTAGCTGATGCTTTGCTAATACTGATTTAACGTGTGTCCACCATTGGACGCTATGCTCCAGCGTTAGGGATTTAGAAAGCAAAGTCTCCCGCTTCATAACTTCCAGGAAAACCGTGGACAATCCCGACCCACACTCCAAGACGGAATCAATCTCATTCACCATAGGAACTCATGAAGCCACTCCAGAGCGCTTAAACTTAGCGCCCATGAGGTGAAGTCTTCCGGCTTCAGCTCTGGAAATAGCTGGGCAAAAGATGGTTTTGTCATGGAGGGATTAATTAATTATTTTTGTTAGATTTCTCCATTTCCTCCCGTTGCTTTGTGTAGGTATCGGCAAGTTTTTTGACAAAATAATGCCGCCTTTGCATAGGCAGTCTGGATACTTCCTCCGCTGAGCTGAATGGTGCTTGCTCCCCGGTGATCAGGAAAAAAGTTTCATCATTCAGCCGTTCCTCATCAGTCAGATGAATCAGCGAAAGACAGAAATGAGGGCACGTCGCGCCAGGGCACCTCCGCCTTATATTCGTATCCACACGCTCGGCAATTCATATCCATTTGCATCCCTGGTCCAAACGATCCAAGCTTGCCGACTGCCTTTAAGAGATAATCTCTATCCTTTGCATTCAGAACCTTGAATAAGGATTCTACTCCTAGCTCTGAAATACCCGTGCGATCGCTGTTTTGGCTTTTCCCGTAAGCTTCACTTTCAGGGATACCGACAACGGTATGCATGAGCAACTCATGATTAAGTCTCAGTTTAGCCCGTTTGTCATCTTGCTTAGCCAGCCGCTTCATATCGTACATTCTAAGGGGACGGAGAATCACCCTCTTAACCGTGTCATCAAACACTTTTGCGCCCGTGGGTAGAGTCACCTCAACATGAGGACAATTCATTCCTACAGCCAGTTCAATCTCAGTGGACGATAGATCTGAGAACTCTCCTTCTCGGTCTTTGTTAACCGTTTGGCAAGCTGGGCACTGACCCTGAATTTGAATCTCTTTTCCGAAGTTTTGGAGACGAATTTGAAGCAAGATCGTGAGCGCATCGGCTAAGTAAAAATTCTCAAATAAGGTGGGTAGTTTAACGCTGGATTGCTGAGCGACATCACGGGCTGAATTCTCCCCGATCGTGTCCACCATTCGCGCCAAAAAGTGAGGAAGAATGTCTGTAACCTTGTCCCGGAAACGTGTGGTTAGACCAGACAAAAATAGTTCATCCTCCCCCGTGTACTCCTTTAGTGAGTAGGTTGTTAGCTTCTCCCCTTCAGGGGTGAACCAACCAATAGGAAGCTGATTAGGGAAGGCTTTCAGCAAAACCATTTCAGTCGAAATATCACTAAACGGAGTGGTCGGCTTTTCATCGCTGACATTAATTAACTCTTCACTTGCAAAACCGGAATTCGTCTTA
>JAAUPA010000057.1 GCA_012034615.1 Leptolyngbyaceae cyanobacterium CSU_1_4
ATCGACCAGAGTTGACGGCTGAGAAATTTCTGCCCACGGCTCACGGTCGGCTTTACCGCACAGGCGATCGGCTCGGTTTTTGCCCGATGGCAATCTTCAGTATTTAGGCAGACTCGACCACCAAGTTAAACTGCGAGGATTTCGGATAGAACTGGGCGAAATTGAAGCCGCTTTAGAACAACACCCGCAAGTCAAACAAGCGATCGCTCACCTGGGTACTTCTCCCACCGGACACCCTCAACTCATTGCCTGCATCGTCCCCCGCTCTCCCATTCCCGCCCTGTCCCTCCGCGCCCATCTCCAAACCCAACTCCCGACTACATGATCCCCAGCAGCTTCATTCTGCTCGATCGCCTCCCCCTCACCCCCAACGGCAAAGTCGATCGCGCCAGCATTGCCGAGCAATATCGCCTCGCTCCCCCCAACTCGATCGCGGATGCTGATATCCCCAATCCTCAACCCCAAACCGCTATTGAACAGCAACTCATCGAAATTTGGCAGCAGGTTCTCGGCATCTCCAACGTGAGCGTGCAAGACAATTTCTTTGCGATCGGCGGTGATTCCATTCTCGCCATTCAGGTCATTGCCAAAGCTCGGCAAGCAGGCATGAACTTTTTTCCTAAACAAATGTTTCAAGCGCAAACGATCGCAGAATTAGCACAATTAGCTCAATCCGCCTCCATTCCCGCCGCGCAAGGAATCATTACTGGAACAGTGCCGCTAACGCCGATTCAGCATTGGTTTTTTCAGCAAAGCTTAAGTGAAATGCACCACTGGAATCAAGCAGTTTTACTAGAAGTAGGCAAGATTAAACCCAAACTTTTAGACCAAGCGTGGCAAATTTTACTCGCTCACCACGATGCCCTACGGCTGCGATTCCATCCGACAGAAACAGGCTGGCAACAAACTCATGCTCTACCCGAAGCCATGGCACCGCTGATCGTTTTCGATCTCACCTCCCAGCCTCCAAACCAGCAAAGCCCAGCCCTTGAAACCACCGCTGCCAACCTCCAAACCTGCCTAGATTTATCCACTAATCCCTTAAAAATTGCCCTATTTCAATGCGACAAAAGCGATCGCCTCCTGATCATCATTCATCATCTACTCATTGATGGTGTCTCGTGGCGAATTCTCCTCAACGACCTACAAAACCTCTATCACCAACTCCAGCAAGGACAACCTCCGCAGCTTCCCCCCAAAACCACCTCATTCCAACAGTGGTCTACTGCCCTCTCCGCCTACGCTCATTCCCCAGAGCTTCTCAAAACGTTAGACTACTGGCGCGATCGCCCCTCTCCTTCCCTGCCCATCGATCGCCCTGGCAGCAACACCATGGCAGAAGTCCAAACCCTTGGAGTTTCCCTCACCATTGCCGAAACCCAAGCCCTCTTGCAAACCGTACCTACCCGCTACCAAACCCAAATCAACGATGTTTTATTAACCGCCCTCATTCAAACTTTTGCAGCGTGGACAGGAAATTCTACCTTGCTAATCGAGCTAGAAGGGCATGGGCGCGAGGATTTGCTAGAGGCGATCGATCTCTCTCATACCGTGGGTTGGTTTACAAGTCTGTTCCCAGTCTGGTTAAATTTAGAATCGAGTCAAGATTTAGGCATTGCCCTCAAAAGCATCAAAGAACAACTGCGACAAATTCCGCAGCGCGGCTTTAGTTATGGAGTCTTGCGATATTTAGCAGAAGAATCGGTTCAAGCCCAAATGCGATCGCTGCCTCGTCCAGAAGTGCGATTTAATTATCTAGGGCAGATTGATCAGGCGTTGTCGCCGCCCTTTGCGATCGCCCCAGAACTTGCTGGAGCCACCCGTAGCCCCTTAGCAAACCGTGATGTGTTATTAGAAATTAACGGCATGATCGCCGCAGGTCAACTGCGATTTACTTGGAGCTATAGCCGCGCAATTCACCATTCCTCCACCATTCAAACCCTCGCCGACCAATTTATTCATCATCTCAGCCAACTCATTCAACACTGCCAATCTCCCCAATCTGGCGGCTACACCCCCTCCGATTTCCCTCTCATGTCGATCAGTCAAGCCGAATTAGATGACCTGTTGACAGACCTATGAAAAGCGCCATGAACTCATCTCAAAACATCGAAGACCTCTATCCCTTGTCGCCCATGCAGCAAGGAATATTATTTCATGCGCTCCTCTCTCCCAATGCCGACATCTATCTGCCTCAAATTGACTTAACCCTAGAAGGTGAAATCGATACCGCCGCCCTGCAACACGCTTGGCAGCAAATCCTGACGCTCCATCCTGCCCTCCGCACCGCCTTTCAGTGGGAAAAACGCGATCGCCCCTTCCAAGTCGTCTATCGCCAAATTGAATTGCCCTGGCAAGAGCAAGACTGGAGCCAAGAATTTCTTGATCCCCAAGCCCTAGCATCCCGGCTAGAAGCTGAATTAGAGCGCGATCGCCGCCCATTTGATCTCAAAACAGCGCCCCTCATGCGCCTCAATCTAATTCGCATCTCCCCCACCTACCATCATCTAATTTGGACGCAGCACCATCTCATTTTAGACGGTTGGTCAGCCGGACTTGTCCTCACAGATGTCCTATCCGCCTACCATCACAAAGCCGTCTCCCCGCGCCCGCCCTACCATGACTACATTGCTTGGTTGCAGCAGCAAGATCAATCTGCTGCGCAAGCATTCTGGAAAACCCATCTCGCAGGATTCACCGAACCCACCGTCCTACCGATCGCCCAGTCCACCCTAGAACCAATTCCCGCTTGGAATGAACAGCAAATCCAGTTATCTCCCCAGTTCACAGCAGCGTTAAAATTATTAGCCCAACAGCATCAACTCACCCTGAATACCGTCATTCAAGGCGCATTTGCCCTATTGCTCAGCCGTTATACCGATCGAGAAGATGTCTGCTTTGGTGCCACTCATTCCGGTCGCAGCCTGCCCGGAGCCGAAGCGATCGTCGGTTTATTGATCAATACCTTGCCCGTGCGCCTCCAGGTTTGCGACTCCGCCCCACTAATGACTTGGCTTCAGCAACTCCAAAGCCAACAAGCTGAAGCCATGCAGTACGATTACACGGCGTTGTCGGATATTCAAACCTGGAGCGAAATTCCGCGCGGCACGCCCCTCTTTGAAAACCTCTTTGTCTTCGAGAACTATCCAATTGATGCCAGCCTGCTCCAATCTGACCAGCCGCTTCGCCTCACCCAAGTTCGTCCGGTGGAATGGAACAGCGTCCCCCTTACCCTCATTGTCGCTGCTGCCGAAGAACTCACCCTCAAACTCAAATTCGATCGCCACCGTTTCTTTCCAGAGGCGATCGCCCGTCTCCTAATCCATCTCCAAACCCTGCTTCAAGACATCGCCACCCGTCCTGATGCCACCCTCAGCGATCTATCACTGCTCACTATTGCTGAACAGCAACAACTTCACGACTGGAACCAAACCACAGCCGCCTATCCTCAGCAGTGCCTTCCCGATTTATTTGAAGCCCAGGTGGGGAAAACCCCCGACGCGATCGCCCTCGTCTACGAAGACCAACACATCACTTACCGCGAACTCAACCACCGAGCCAACCAACTCGCCCATTCCCTACAAGCCCTCAGCTTCCAGCCAGCCCTCAGCCTCCAGCCTGAAAGCATCATCGGTATCTATGCCGATCGCTCCCCCGATCTCGTCATCGCCATCCTTGCCAGCCTCAAAGCCGGATTCCCCTACCTGCCCCTAGACCCCACTCTACCGCCCGATCGCCTCGCCTTTATGGTGGAAGATGCCCAGGTTAAAATCATTCTCACCCCCTCCTCTTCATTCCATCTTTTCCCCTCCGCAACTTGTCTGCCGCTCTCTCCTGCCGCTCATAATCCTACTCATAATCCCGCCCGTTCCATCTCCCTCGACCACAGCTTTTCCCTTCTCTATACTTCCGGTTCAACAGGTACTCCCAAAGGCGTAATTAACACCCATCGCGGCATTGTTAATCGGCTGTACTGGATGCAAACTGAGTACGGTTTAAGAACGGACGATCGCATTTTGCAAAAACGCCATTTAGTTTCGACGTTTCCGTTTGGGAATTTTTCTGGACATTACTGAACGGAGCCTGTTTAGTCATCGCCAAACCCGACGGACACCGAGACAGCGCTTACCTCATCGATTTAATTGCCCAACAGCAGATTACGACTCTGCATTTTGTTCCCTCCATGCTTCAGGCTGTTCTAGAAGAACCCGATCTAGCATCCTGTCAATCGATTCAGCGCGTAATTTGTAGCGGCGAAGCGTTGCCGACTCAGCTCGCGCACCAGTTTCGCTTTAAGCTAAAAGCAGAACTTCACAACCTTTACGGTCCCACCGAAGCAGCGATCGATGTCACCTCCTTCAAGGTCGTATCTGCCGATCATCATGCCCCCACAATCCCTATTGGTCGCCCGATCGCCAACACGCAAATTCACATTCTCGATCGCCATCTTCGTCCCGTTCCCATTGGCGTACCCGGAGAGTTGCATATTGCAGGTATTGGGCTAGCACGAGGATATCTCAATCGCCCAGAATTGACGGCTGAAAAGTTTATCATCAAACCAGGAACCACAGAACGGCTCTACAAAACAGGCGATCGCGCCCGCTATTTAGAAAATGGAGCGATCGAATTTCTCGGTCGGCTTGATGATCAAATCAAACTACGGGGGTTACGCATCGAACTTGGTGAAATTGAGGCAGCCCTCATGCGTCATCTTCAAGTGCAAACCGCCGTAGTCATCCTCGATCAATCTCACCAGCGTCAACTCGTTGCCTACATTGTCCCACATAGTGAAATTCTTAATCCCCATACCATTCTCTCCAATTTTCTAGAAAGCTTTCTGCCGGAATATATGATTCCGTCTAATTTTGTCGTTCTAGAATCTCTTCCCCTGTTGTCTAACGGTAAGCTTAACCGCCGAGCCTTACCTATTCCTAACGCATTCTCTCGATCGGTCATTTTGCCGCGCAACGCCACCGAAAAAATAGTAACAGAGATTTGGGCTGAAGTGCTGAAGTTAGAAGTCATCAGCATCACCGATTCTTTCTTTGAATTAGGTGGAAACTCCCTCCTTGCCACTCGCATCAACTCCCGGCTCCGCCAAGCTTTCCAAATCGATTTACCCTTACGATCGCTCTTTGAAAAACCGACTATTGCTGCCCTAGCTGAAGCGATCGTCGCCCATCAAGGCACCCCCCAAAAGCCCAGCATTCCACCCATTTTACCGGCATCCCGCAACAATTATTTACCGCTCTCTTTTGCCCAACAACGGCTCTGGTTTTTAGAACAACTCCAAGGCGGCACTGCCTATAATATTCCGATCGCAGTTCGTCTAACTGGAGCATTAGATATTGCTGTACTGGAGCGATCGCTGAATGCCATTATTGAACGCCACGAAATTCTACGAACCAATTTCCATATCATTGCAGGTGAACCCGTTCAGGTTATCCAGCCCCATAGCGATCGCCCCCTTCCTCTCACTAATTTACAAGCCCTTGATCCTGAAGCACAAACCACCGAAGTCCGGCAGCAAGCCCAACAAGCCGCCCAAACCCCCTTTGACCTAACTACCGATTCGCTGCTGCGAGTTAGTCTCCTGCAACTCAATCCTACTGAACACGTCATTCTCTTAACCCTGCACCACATCATTACCGATGGCTGGTCAATGGAAGTGTTACTACGAGAATTAGCCAGCCTTTACGAAGCGTTCATCAGCGGCAAGCGATCGCCTCTCTATCCGCTGCCGATCCAATATGCCGACTTCGCTATTTGGCAACGGCAATGGCTTCAAGACGAAGTTTTAGAAACCCAGTTAGCTTACTGGAAACAACAATTGGATGGAATCCCCGTTCTTCAACTCCCTACAGATTTTCCCCGCTCACGGATACAAAACTTTCAAGGCGCGATCGCCACATTCTCTCTTTCTACCTCCCTCTCCCAGCGCCTCCAAGCTCTCTCTCAGCAAGCCGGAACGACGCTGTTCATGACACTTCTGGCTGCCTATAAAGTTCTGCTGTATCGCTACACCGGACAAACCGATATCATTGTCGGTTCACCGATCGCCAATCGTCATTATCCTGAAGTGGAAGGATTAATTGGCTTCTTTGTGAACACACTGGTTCTGCGCACTGATCTATCAGGAAACCCCAGTTTTCACCAACTCTTGCAACAAGTTCAACAAACGACTTGGAACGCCTATGATCATCAAGATATACCCTTGAAAAACTAGTAGAAACCCTTCATCCAGAACGAGATCTGAGCTATAACCCTCTGTTTCAAGTTAAATTCCGTCTAGAGAATCCTCCCCCCGAAACCTTCACCATTCCTGGCTTAACGCTCACCTCTCTCGGCTCCAGTACCCCAACTGCCAAACTTGACCTCAGCCTAGATATGTATGAAACCCCTATCGGACTCGTAGGGGGTTTTGAATACAACTGTGACCTGTTCAATTCTGATACGATCGCCCGTCTCATCAACCACTTTTGCACCCTACTCGAAGGCATCGCTACCCAACCCGATCAACCGATCGCCACCCCTACCACTCCTCACTGCCGCCGAACAACAGCAGTTCAATGAATGGAACGCCACCCAGACCGCCTACTATCCTAATCTTTATTTTCACCAAATCTTTGAATCCCACGCGGCACAAACCCCCGACGCGATCGCCCTGATCTACGAAAACCAACAATTTACCTACGCCGAACTAAACCACCGCGCCAACCAACTGGCACACCATCTGCAAGCCCAAGGAGTCTGTCCCGAAACCCTAGTCGGAATCTGCATCGATCGCTCCCCCAATCAGATCATCGGACTCCTCGCTATCCTTAAAGCAGGCGGTGCCTATCTTCCCCTCGATCCCGCCTATCCGGGCGATCGCCTCAGCTTCATGCTCACCGATTCCCAAGCCTCCATTCTTCTCACCCACTCCAATGTTCCTATCCCTCAAACTCCCCATCCTCTAACCCTCATCCACCTCGACACCGACTGGCACGCGATCGCCACCCAGCCCATTCACAACCCCACCAGTTCCCTCACCCCCCACAATCTCGCCTACCTTATCTACACCTCCGGCTCCACAGGCACCCCCAAGGGCGTACTCATCAGCCATGCCGGACTGGTCAACCTCACTGAAGACAAAATTCGCGTCTGCCAAGTCCATCCCGATAGCTGCATTCTGCAATTTTTCTCCCTCAGCTTCGATGCCTCCATACCCGAAATCATCATGGCGCTAGGCAGCGGAGCCAAGCTTTGCCTCGCCTCCCGCGAAATGCTGTTGCCCAGTACGCCTCTTCTCAACCTCTTGCGCCAGCACTCCGTTACCCATATCACCATCACCCCCTCTGCCCTTTCTGTCCTGCCTGTTGAAGCCCTGCCCGCTCTACAAATGGTTCTAGTCGGCGGCGAAGCTCCCTCCACCGACCTAATGACCCGTTGGTCGCAAGGGCGCTTGTTCATCAACGCCTACGGCCCCACCGAAACCACCGTCAACGCCAGCATGGTTCCTTGCGGCAACGGTCAGCCCCTGCAACCCACTCTTCGCCCCAGCGCCAATAAACAGCTTTACGTTCTAGATACCCACCTGCAACCCTTACCCATTGGGGCAATCGGCGAACTCCATATTGGCGGTATTGGTCTAGCGCGAGGCTACCTCAACCGTCCAGATTTAACTGCCGAAAAATTCATTCCCAATTTCCAGCATCCCGGTTCCCGGCTTTATAAAACAGGCGACCTCGCTACCTTTCTTCCTGATGGACGCATTAAGCTTTTGGGACGAATTGATCATCAGGTTAAAATTCGGGGTTTTCGGATCGAACCTGGTGAAGTCGAAGCGCTTCTCACTGAACATCCCCAAGTACAATCTGCCCACGTTGTCGTCCGCCAAGATTCGCCCAAAGATTCCCCCGAAAAACGACTTGTCGCCTACATCGTTCCCGTTCCCTCTATTTCCAGCATAGCTCCAACATCTCAAGACTTCCGCCGCTTTCTCAAAGCCCAGATCCCCGACTATATGGTTCCCTCCGTGTTCATTCTGCTGGAAGCCCTCCCCCTCACCCCTAACGGCAAAATTGATCAACGCGCCTTACCTATACCCGACACGCGATTATACACTCCGCTTATAGAACCTCGTACACCCACTGAAGAAAAACTTTTAACTATCTTTAAGAACGTCTTAGAGATAGAATTCATCAGCACTCAAGACGACTTCTTTGAACTCGGTGGACATTCGCTCCTCGCCACTCGTTTAATTGCCCAAGCCCTCCAAATTTTTCAGATTGAACTCACCGTTGTTGACCTTTTTGAAGCCCCGACGATCGCTGAATTGGGCGATCGCATTACCACCAAAACCCTCCAATCTCTCACTCCTAACAACAACGCCGAAACAGACCGCGAAGAAATCGAAATCTAGCACTCTCTCCCCTCATCCTATGCCTCCTGTCTACCTCAAACCCAACGCGATTGCCGAACCTCTGTTTAACCAGTGGTACGCTTGGTCGTACCTCATTCCTCCTGCCTCAGCCGCCATGTACATGGCAAATTCCCATCTCAAAATTCTAGAATCATTTTTAGAAGCCCCCCAAGTCCATCAAACCGCCCTCAAAGATCCCGCTATGCGCGGCGGTCCCTTCATTGCCTACGATGCCAGTCGCGCTCCAGAACTGCAAGCCCTCCTCCACCAAACCCGCCAACAGCAAACCGATCTACTAGCCCTAGCGCAAGCTATTCAAGACCTCGATCAATGGCTCCTGCAAACCGCCACCGGATACTCGCTAGAACCTCTGTATGAGAAAATTCCAGCACCCCTAAAAGGCTATGTCGAACTCGTCTACGATGCCAACCATCACCCCTCTATACGCCTACTTGAAGGACTCCTTTACCGCAGCCCTTATTACCATCCAGAGTCCCAAGCGATCGCCCTTTCTCTAGGCACTTCAGACCTTCGTACCTTTGTTCTCAGCACCCCACGCCTTCCTGATCCGCAGCAAATTCAAGTCGCAATTCCCTTTAGCGATCGTCGTTGGGATCAACTGTTTCAAATGCGGCAACATCCCCGTTCCTACAGTGAAATAAAAAAACTTCTAGAAATTTCAGACGACACCGTATTCTCAACCCTGTTTACGGAAACGCCAGACTCCGATCCACCCTCCTACACTGATAATTCTGTTAGAGTTCGTTATTGTGGTCATGCCTGCGTTCTAATCGAAACATCAGAAGTCAGTATTCTTTGTGACCCACTGCTAGGATATCAGCATTCCTCTAGTGTTCCCCGCTATACCTATTCTGATTTACCTGATGTCATTGATTATGCCCTAATTACGCATAACCACCAGGATCACGTCATGTTTGAAACCTTGCTTCAACTGCGTCACAAAATTCGGAAAATTATCGTTCCTAAAAGTAATAAAGGTTCATTAATTGACCCGTCTCTGAAACTAATTTTACAAGCGATCGGGTTTACCCAAGTTCAAGAAATCGACGAACTGGAAACCCTCAATATTCCTCAAGGCTACATCACCAGCCTCCCTGTACTAGGTGAACATGGCGATCTCAACATTGGGGCAAAAAATGCCTACTGGATTGAACTCCAAGGAAAAGCTATCCTTGCGCCGCCGATTCTAATAACATTGAACCCGAACTTTATTGTCACCTCTTCAAACAGTTCGGCAAACTTGATATTCTATTCATCGGCATGGAATGTGACGGTGCGCCCTACACTTGGGCATATAATCCTCTCCTAACCCACTCTGTTTCTCGCAAAATTGCCCAAACTCGTAGGCTCGATGGTTCAGATAGCGATCGCGCCATGCAGTTAATTCAGCAACTCAATCCTCAGCAGGTTTACGTCTACGCCATGGGGCAAGAACCCTGGTTAACGCATATTACCTCAATTGAATACACCGCAAATTCACGCCCAATTCTTGAGTCCGATCGCTTAATTGCCAACTGTCGGCAGCAGGGCATTTATGCAGAGCGGCTGTTAGGCAGTCGAGAAATTATTTTAGATGGAAGTTTAATACAAACCAAACAGCCTACCCATCAGCCTCTTCAACCTCTCCAAACTTGGCTCGCTACCCTAGCCAGTCAAGATATCAAATTTTCACTTGATACCACCGACCCTACCCCCCGTCTCAAGTGCAACGCACCCAAAGGGCTACTCACTCCAGAACTGCAAGCCCAACTCAAACATCGTAAAGCCGAAATTATTCAATTTCTCACCGCCGCTCCAGCCAAAATTGACCTCGAAGCAGAAGCCATCCTCGATCGCGCTATTCAACCTACTGTTCAAATTTTGCGATTGCCACAGAATACTAATGTTCCTCACAATATTCTTCTCACAGGTGCAACCGGATTCCTAGGTGCGTTCCTCCTCTCCGAACTTCTCCATCAAACCTCCGCCAAAATTTACTGCCTTATTCGCGGCGATCGCCCAACTGCCCACCACAAACTAATCGATCGCCTCTCTCACTACGGCATTTGGCAAGATTCATTTACCGATCGTCTTATTCCTGTTATCGGAGACTTATCCCAACCCCAACTGGGACTATCTCCCAACGATTGGGAAACCCTCACCACTCAAATCGATACCGTCTATCACAATGGCGCGTGGGTGCATCACACTTCTCCCTACTCACTGCTCAAAGCCACCAACGTCCTCGGCACTCAAGAAGCTCTACGTTTCGCCTGCCATAATCAAGTCAAACCTTTTCACTTCATTTCTACCATCAGTGTTTTCGCCGCCAACCACGAATTCGGGGTGCAAATTGTTTCTGAGCAAGAACCACTCTCCGCCGATCGCCTTCCTTCCAGCGGTTATGCTCAGAGTAAATGGGTTGCTGAAAAATTAGTAGCGATCGCCCAATCTCGTGGACTGCCCATCACCATTTATCGTCCCGGTGCCATCTCAGGACATAGCCAAACAGGTGTATTTAACGTTAATGATTTTCTTTATAAGTTGATTCAGGGCTGCATTCAACTCGGAACAGTTCCGACTGGAGAAATGCCGTTAAATTTAATGCCTGTAGACCATGTTAGCAAAGCAATCGTTACTATATCCCAACAGCCAACCGCGATCGGTAAAGCTTTTCATCTTGTTCATCCTAAACCCTGTTCATCGGATCTACTTTTCAATGTCCTTCATTCTAATGGCTACTTAATTCAGAAAGTTCCTTATGATCGATGGCGATCGCATCTTTTAGATATTGCTCAGAATTCTCCTACCCATCCTCTCTATGCCATCATGCCATTATTTTCTACCAGCCATACCCAATCCCAATCTGATGATCTACCCATTCTAGAATTTGATATCACGAATACAATTCAGCATCTCCAAAATACAGATATTCTCTGTCCGCCTATTGATAGCCATTTACTCCAAACCTATCTTTCCTATCTCATCAATCATCAGTTTATTAATCCTCCTATCCCCCGCTCAAATTGCCTAAAGGAAGCTCATCATCATGGTTCTAACTCAGCGCTACACCGAATATAACAATTGGGCTTGGCTGTACAATGAAACAATGGGACCCCAGTATAGTAACAATCAGCTTCGTCCCCTCGAAACTCTCCTGCTCTCGCACTTACCCCCCGCCGCCAAGCTCCTCGATCTCTGCTGCGGCACAGGTCATTTAGTGCAACTTCTTTTACAAAAAGGCTACCGCGTCACCGGACTCGATGGTTCCGATGAAATGCTGCATTATGCCCAACAAAATGCACCCGATGGAGAATTCATTCTGAGCGACGCTCGTAGTTTTGATTTACCTAATCAATTCAACGCCGTTTATTCCATGAGCGCTTCCCTCAACCATATGATGAGTTTGGCAGATCTCACGGCAGTATTTCATAGCGTCTACGTTTCTCTACAAGAAAACGGTTTATTTTTGTTTGATCTCAATCATCCTAAACAAATGCAAAAATGGTGGATCAATCAAGTTGTAGAGGGCGAAATTCATCCCACTTATGCCTGGTATCTAACTCCGGTTTATCATAGGGTGGATCAAACAGGCTACTTTCAAATTACGCTGTTCCAAGCGCCTTCTCGCCCAACGGGTAATGTTTTTCTGCAAGCTTTAAAAAGTCTATTCTATCAAGCGATCGCCTCCCCATTTTCTACCCGCCTCCGTCTCAAGATCCTGTCCCAATTTGAGTTTTGGCAACAAGATTGGCAGCGCTCTGAAATTCGCTACCATGTTTGTGGCTACCCTGAATCAGAAGTCATTGCCGCTCTGCAAACCGCTGGATTTACCGACGTTTCCACCAGCACGATTGATGGACACAGCACCATTGATAGCAATCATTCTGCTTATTTCCTTTGTCGTAAAATCAGTTGTAAAACCAGTCACGGAACCAATCATAAAAGCGATCGCCAAACCGTTCCAGGAGCATCATGATCACGACTCAAACCCAGCGCAAATCTGAACACGTTCAACAACAACACCTTTTAAATCTTATCGATCGCTATACTCAGCGGACTGCTAAATCTAAACACTATGCCCAAACTTACCGCACTATTTTAGCCGATAAAAGCTCCTTGGGTTTAGTCTTCTCTCCGGCGCTCAAAGAACTCTGCTATCCTGTTGTGGCGCACCGATCCGCCGCCGCCCGACTCTGGGACATTGACGGCAACGAATACGTCGATATTCTCATGGGTTTGGGCATCAACCTGTTTGGACATAATCCTCCCTTTATTCGAGATGCTATTCAAACTCAACTTGAAATGGGTATCCAAATTGCGCCCCAATCTGAACTTGCCGGAGAAGTGGCACAACTAATTTGTGACCTCACAGGTGCAGAGCGAGTCACTTTCAGCAACACAGGTACAGAGGCAATCATGACTGCGATCCGCCTCGCCAGAACCGCCACTAACCGCAACAAAATCGCTGTTTTCACCAACTCCTACCACGGGCACTGCGATCATACCCTCGTCCGCGCTACGTTGGGCGAATATGCTAAAAAAGCAGTGAACCGCAATCTTAATCAACGGATTCATCCCAATAGCTGGTTAAATTCGTTCTTTCGTCCATTCCAATCCCTGTTAAATAATCCTAATCCCAAGGCAGTCGTGGCGGCTCCAGGTATTCCTGAGCAAGTAGCAGAGAATGTGTTGGTGCTGGACTACGATAATCCGCGATCGCTCGATATCATTCAATCTCATCGTAAAGACCTAGCCGCCGTTTTAGTCGAACCCGTGCAAAGCCGTTGCCCCGAACTGCAACCCCGCGAATTTTTGCAAGAGCTACGCATCGTTACCGCCACTCACAACATCGCCCTAATCTTCGATGAAATGGTTACCGGATTTCGGATTAGTCAAGGCGGCGCTCAAACTTGGTTTGGCATTGAAGCCGATCTGGTTACCTACAGCAAAATTATCGGTGGTGGCTTACCCTTGTCGGTAATTGCTGGAAAAGCCGCCTATCTGGACCGCATTGATGGCGGTAGTTGGAATTACGGCGATCGATCTGCTCCCTCGGTTAAGCCCACTTTTTTTGCAGGCACTTTTTGTAAACATCCTCTTGCCCTCGCCGCCGCCAAAGCCGTACTGCTGCACCTTAAAAATCACGAATCGCTACACGCAGATTTGAACCAACGGACAGCACAATTAGTAGAGCGATTGAACGCCGCATTTTTGAAAGAAGCGATCGCTCTTAAATTTACCCATTTCGGCTCCTTTTTTGCCGTCGATCGCTCCCAAAGTGCCCTCACACCAATGGCACTCGATCTCATGTCCTATCATCTGCTCCTACGCGGTATCCATCTCCGCCCAGGCGACAAAGGCGGTTTCCTGTCCACCGCCCATACCGATAGTGATATTGACCAAATTTTTCAAGCGTTCCAAGACAGTATCTACGACCTACGTGAAGGAGATTATTTATGAACGAATTAGTCCAACGGTTATCCAATGGCGAACACCCTGTGGAAGCCAGTTTACGCCCCGATCGCACCGCTCAAGCTCTAAAGGAATGTATCGATCGCGGCTACGTCCATATCAAGTTTACTAATACACAAGGAGGTACAGAGCTGGGAATGAAACTTGACCTTAATTTAACTAATCTTAGTCAAGCTGACTTTGAACAGTCGTCAGGCACCATCCACCTTGTCGGCAACCTCATTCTTAACTCAGTCCCCGTTCAATGTATTGCCACTCTCAATCTACAAACCCTGACCGGACAAGGGCACCTAAACATCACCGAACTCATTACTGCCTAGGAGATATCCCATGAATTACGAAGAGACTGAAGATACCACTATTTATAATGTCGTTATCGATGACGAAGAACGATATTCCATCTACCCAATTACCGTGAAATTCCTCCTGGCTGGAAAGCAGTGGGTAAAACTGGGCTAAAGTCCGAGTGTCTGGCTTATATCAAAGAAGTCTGGACAGATATGCGTCCTCTCAGTTTACGTCGTCAAATCGAAACCTCTGGAACCTAAAATCCGTCACGGATATGCACCCCGATCCTCCCTCCCGGCTAGAGTTATTGGTTCCTTGGGAATTGCCCATTGAACAACCCCTGAATGCAGCCGACCAAGTTAGGGTGGGTCGGGCACTCCAGCAGCTATTGCAGGCACTTCAGCAAGAATCTCATGAAGCAGCACTTCAGCAAGTCATCCAAACTCTTGCCGACTTAGGCACAATCCCCACGCATCTCGCAGAAGTGTCTTCTACTAAAACGCCTCTTAAACAACCAGAAGTTGAAGAGTTTGATGACTATTTTGAAACGATTCGGGTGCAATCTCCAGACTTGCCAGGGTGCTTAGTTCAAAGCCTGCTGATCACCTATTGGCGATCGCTCCATCTTTGGCTCCAAGCCACTAATTTAGACCCGCTCCAAATTTACCATCAAAAACAAGGCTTTATCAGCTATGTTCATCTCCTAGCCAGAGTCTTCCATCTCAATCTAGAGGCATCCTATGACACAGATTATTGATTTAAGCCCCGTTCATCCTAACTCAATTGATTCAAAGCCAATTGATTCAAACCCAATTGATCCATACCCGATTGATCCATACCAAATTTGGAAAGGATTTCATTGGTCATTTTTTATTCATGTGCAAGGACTAATTATTTGCTTGCGGCGATTTGAAGCTAGCCTTGTGTCCAATGATACCTCCTCAGCCCAAATCGAACTAGCCACCGCTACCGATTTAATGCGAGCATCCGGCGCAGCTATGGAACTTGCCGGGAGCTTCAGCCGACAGGAATACGAACAACAGGTGCGCCCTTCCATGGCTCCACCCTATCTGCAATCTGATAACTTTAGTGGTTTAATGTCGTGGGAACACGCCGTCATGATGCAACTTTGGAAACGGTTGCGATCGGTTTTTCAAGCCATGCCTTCAGACCTGTATCCCCAACATCAGCAATTTGTCGAGGCTTATTTTAGTCTGGTCAATGCTCATAAAGCAGTCTGTCAAAAGTTTGGCGGCGATGCAGCGGGCAGCCTGCGATTCGAGGCAGGAAACGCTGTTGGTACCCTCGATCAATTTGCTCAAATTCGTTTGCAATACCTTGATCCTAGTCATCGATCGGTCGATCGCTGCCCATTCCACCATGGTTAAATCTCCCTTCTCAGGATTGCATCGTAACGTTCCTCGTAGCGTTTGGTTTCTCGGACTCGTCAGTCTCTTTGCCGATATCAATTCTAAGATGGTTCAGTCTACGCTGCCGTTATTTTTGGTATCCACCTTGGGGGTAAATCTAACGACTGTAGGGCTAATCGAGGGCGTTGCTGAAGCTACTGCCTCCGTGCTAAAAGTCTTCTCAGGCGCACTTAGCGACTATTGGGGACGACGGAAAGAATTGGCGATCGCGGGATATGGTATTTCTGCCCTCGTCACTCCCATTTTTGCGATCGCCCCGACTCCTCTCTGGGTATTCCTCGGTCGTTTTGCCGATCGCGTCGGGAAAGGCATTCGGGTTGCCCCCCGGAATGCCCTCGTTGCCGACGCAACCTCCCCCCAACATCGCGGAGCCGCCTACGGACTGAGACAGTCTCTAGATACCATTGGCGCATTCTCAGGGCCCCTATTTGCGGCTCTGCTGCTCGGCATGGGACAAAGCTTTCGCACCATTTTCTGGATTTCGCTCATTCCTGCGTTCATCGGCGTTCTGCTCCTGATCATCGGCGTTAAAGAACCTCCCAAATCAACTAAAGCCCCCCAAAAATCCTCTCCAATGGTCTGCCCTCAAAGCCTTAGGACGCGGCTACTGGACATTGGCGATCGTCGCCCTTCTATTTAATCTTGGTAATTCCAGCGATGCCTTCCTGCTTCTACGGGCACAGCAAAGCGGCATTACGCCCGCCCTCGCGCCCCTTGCCTTCGTCGTCATGAACCTCACCTATGGCATCAGCGCCTACCCCATCGGCATACTTTCCGATCGCATTGGGCGCTTCGGACTGCTCCTCTCCAGTTTCCTAATTTTTGCCCTTGTTTACCTTGGCTTTGCCTTTGCCCAAACTCCCTGGCAAATGTGGGCATTGCTCGCCTGTCATGGGGTTTATCTCGGCATGAGCCAAGGCGTTCTCCTCGCCCTCGTCGCCGATCAAGTTCCCGTAGAATCACGCGGTACAGCCTTCGGAATGATCAATCTATTAATCGGTATCGCCTTACTACCTGCTAGTGTCATTGCAGGAGTTTTATGGCAGCAAGTCGGTTCTCAGGCAACGTTCCTCATGGGCAGTAGCTTTGCATCAGCCGCAGCGTTGCTATTAGTAACGATCGGGCGAAGAAGGTAGGTCATTTGTGAAATCTATTAGAAGTTTTAAGCGAATATCTATTCTGGTGTTTGGAGCGATCGCCATCCTCACCGCCGCCATTATTCTAGTCATTCCAAACCTAGAGCTAGATTCTAATGCCTATCATCCCCCCAGTCCGATCGCAACTATCCCTCCACTGGTCTATCCTAAGTTTCCTTCATCCTCTTCTCTTCAAGTCCGTAAAAACGTCACTTACCTTACTAAATCAGAGAAAAAAGCATTCACAACAGCTCTTAAAACCCTTAAAAATACTATTCCTCCAAACGCTACTCTCAGTATCTACGATCAGTTCGTTCTACAGCACGTTCTGACTATGGGGTTTCGCAAACGACTGGGTGCAACCGGAGCCGCCCAAGGCAATCCTGCCCACAGTTACCCCGCTTTTCTGCCCTGGCATCGCCAATTCTTACGCCAATTTGAAACCGCCCTCCAAGCGATCGATCCCAGCGTCACAATACCTTACTGGGACTGGACAGACCCCAAAGCGCTAGACATCATTTTACAAGATGATTTTTTAGGACCACGCGGCAAAGGCACCCTCATCGAAATTCCGGGTAAGGGTCGATTTGAAGGCGGCATAGTTAATTCTGGTCTATACGATAACTGGAATCTGAACGAAAACATTCACTTCGACACCGTTAACATGACCACCCTCGGCACCAAACTTCTGCGATTTGTTGCCATGCCTCCTTGCCCTTATCCTATTCCTCAGAACGACGTAAATGCTTTGATGCAAACCCATAATTATGAAATATTTAATGCCCTCATTGAAGGAGCCGTTACCCTCAGCAATAATCAGTTTATTCCAGGCTGGGCGCTCCATGCCTGCGCTCACTCTGTAATTGGCGGTAGTCTCGTCGATCCCAAAAATTCCATGCGCCAAACCCGCATCCTCGGCACCATGGACAGCATTCCCAGTTCTCCGTACGATCCCATTTTCTGGCTCAACCATGCTAACGTCGATCGCCTTTGGGCAACCTGGCAAGACCAAGGACACACAGGCGAAAGCTTCTATCCCGCCAAAAATATGCCCTTTGGTCACAACCGCTCAGACCCCATGTGGCCCTGGGATGGCGGTCTTTCTAAACCGGGTCAATACGGTATTGGTAATCTCCTGCCTCTCTTAACGCCCACCTCAGAAACCGTTACCGCTGCCGCCATGCTGGACTTCAGAAAGCTTGGCTACACGTACGATACCATCCGCGTCCCTACAGCCCATGAACCCTAAACAGAACCTCTGGATTACTAATCCTCATCCTCATCCCCAAGCCAAAGCGCGACTATTTTGCTTGCCCTATGCAGGCGGCGGCACCCATAGTTTTCGCAGATGGTCGGAACACCTACCCCATCTCGAAGTTTGTCCTATTCAACTACCCGGACGCGAAAGGCGATTATCTGAAGCACCGTTCACTTCTCTTAAGCAATTGATTCAAGCCCTCACTGAAGCAATTCTGCCCTTCTTAGATCGTCCTTTTGCCCTCTTTGGGCACAGTATGGGCGGACTGATTGCCTTTGAACTAACTCGATTTTTACGCCAGAATCACCATCCTCAGCCGCTTCATTTATTTGTATCAGGATGTCGTGCGCCGCAACTCTCCTCTCCTCTGTCCCATTTGCACACCCTTGCTGATGCTGAATTTTTGCAAGAGCTACGCCGTTACAACGGCACACCGGAAGCCGTTCTAACCAACACAGAACTGATGCAGGTTCTCTTACCGACTCTACGTGCCGACTTTGCCATGGTTGAAACCTATGCTTATCAACTAGAATCACCGTTAGATTGTCCCATTACTGCTTACGGTGGTTTAAAAGATCTAGACATTACCCCCCAAGATTTAGCAGATTGGCAGATTCAAACAGTGAATAGCTTTGCAAAATACTTGCTTCCCGGCGATCATTTCTTTCTACACTCAACCCAGTCTCTTTTGCTCCAGAATCTTACCTTTAAGTTAAAAACGTTGAATTAAAATTTGATTGCAAACAGACATTACTGAATAACACAGAATGGAATAACACAGATATGACAGAAAGAAGCATGGGTCTGGTCGATGGGTAGGGCTAGTCCAGAAATTTTTCTTGTTTTTTAGCTCTAACTAGTAAGCCGTGCTTGGGTGCGAATATCATGGCTGCGACAAAGAGAAGAGTTTGCAACACAACAATACATCCTCCCGTTGAACCATCAATATAATAGCTGATATACGTGCCAAACACGCTAGAAAAAACGCCAGATGCCATTGCAATCAGCATCATGTGGTCAAAGCGATCGCTTAATAAATAAGCAGTTGCACCAGGAGTAACCAGCATCGCGACCACTAAAATAATGCCTACCGTCTGAAGCCCCGCAACAGCGGTGAGCGATAGCAAAGACAACAAAACATAATAGAGAAAAGTAATATTAAGACCAATTGAACGAGCATGAGTAGGATCGAAACAAAATAGTATTAAATCTTTGCGCAAAACAGCCAGCGTTACTAAAGTAATGAGGCTAATAACCACAGTTTGAATAATATCTGCATCGGAAATACCTAAAACATTACCAAACAGGATATGCCCTAAATCCACCGTGCTAACAACTTTAGAAACCAATACTAAGCCAAAGGCAAAGAACCCAGTAAACACCAAGCCAATCACCGTATCTTCTTTAATCCGAGTCTTTGCTTTAACAAATCCGATCGCTATGACTGACCCCACGCCAAACACAAACGCACCGATCGCTAGTGGAATGTTGAGCAGGTAAGCAATGACAACTCCGGGCAAAACCGCGTGAGAAACAGCATCTCCCATCAACGCCCAACCCTTGAGAATCATATAGCAAGAAAGTGCCGAGCAGACGAATCCAACCAAGGCACTCACTAAAATTGCTTTAACCATAAATTCGTACTGCAACGGTGCTACAAACCATTGAACAAAGTCCATTACTATTCCTCCGAGCCAGGATTTAACTGAGTTTGAGTGAGCCGACTTTTAGAAAACGAAAGATCACCCACTGAACCCCCAAACGTACGGGAAAGATTTTCTTCGGTGAACACTTCAGAGGTATCACCATACGCTAGAATGCTGCGGTTAATTAACACCACCTGATCGCAAAACGTGGTGACAGAAGCTAAATCATGGGTTGAAATCAAAACGGTATGACCGACCTGACGCAGCGCTATCAATAAATCAATCATCATTTTCTCAGTTTTAATATCCACTCCCGCAAACGGTTCATCCAACAGCAAAACCGTGCCCTGTTGTGCCAATGCCCGTGCAAAAAACGTACGTTTCTTTTGTCCACCCGATAGTTCACCAATTTGGCGATCGCGCAACTGCCACATTTCTACCCTTTCTAAGCTTTCCCGGACTGCGACTTTATCGGGCGATCGCGGTATTCGCAACAGATTCATATAGCCATAGCGCCCCATCATAACCACGTCATAAACACTCACCGGGAAATTCCAATCTACTTCCTCCGACTGAGGCACATAAGCAACCCAATTGCTTTTTTGCACTTGGCGAATTGGCAGCCCATTAATTAAAATGCGTCCAGTATCAGGCTTTACAAACCCCATTAGGGCTTTAAACAAGGTTGATTTTCCAGCACCATTCATTCCCACCAACCCGCAAACAGTTCCAGCTTTAAGTTGCAGCGTGGCGCTATGCAATGCGACCTTACCATGATAAGCAACCGTCACATTCTCAAGATCAATACTGGTGTCATACATACTTTTCTCTCTGCCTTTTCTCCCTGCCTTTTCTCTCTTAATTATCTTGTAAACCTCGGATTAGCGTGTTGACGTTATATTCTAATAATTTGAGGTAGGTTGGAGTCGGTCCAGCGGGGGAAGACAGAGAATCAACATAAAATACTCCAGCAAATTTTGCGCCCGTTTCCTTTGCCACCTGAAGCTGTGCTTCATTGCTGACTGTACTTTCGCAAAATACTGCCGGAATTTGATTCGCCTTGACGGTATTAATCACTTTTTCTACTTGTTTGGGGGTAGCTTGCTGTTCCGCGTTGACGGGCCAAATGTATACTTCCTGCAATCCATAGTCGCGGGTCAGGTAAGAAAATGCGCCTTCGCAGCTTACCATGTAGCGTTTGTTGGGTGGAATTGCTGAAATCGCTTGTCTCAACTGTTTATCAATTGCCCGAATCTTCTGGCTATAGGTTGCGGCGTTCGCATCATAAGTTGCAGCATTGACCGGATCAGCTTTTCCTAACGCCTTGCGCACATTTTCAACATAGATTAGGGCATTTCGCGGCGACATCCAAGCGTGAGGATTGGGTTTATCTCGATAGGCATCCTCTGAAATATTGACGGGTCGTACGCCTTCACTCAAGGTAATGTGGGGAACTTGAGGCAAGCTATTATAGAACCGAGTTGCCCAACGCTCTAAATTCAATCCGTTTTCCAAAATTAAATTGGCACGCTGCCCTCGTTCTAAGTCGCTAGGCGTAACTTGATAGCCATGAATTTCAGCCCCTGGTTTGGTAATAGACTCGACGATCGCTTTATCACCTGCCACGTTTTGCGCCATGTCTGCTAGAACGGTGAAGGTCGTTAGAATGACCTTTTTCCCTGGACTTTGAGACGGCTGAGACGGACTCATTGCAGGGGGTGCGCTTTGAGAAGGAGAGAGAGAAGAATTAGGTGGGCGATCGCAAGCTCCTAACCAAAGCGTTGCCGAAAGACTGGTGGCGACTGCCAGTTTATATCTCATTTTCTGAGGAAAGGAACTGAATTGCCTGAGGAAATTTATCATTTCTTCCTTTTCATAATTTTTTCATTTTTATACGATACCTTAGGCAAACAAGAATGAAAAGACTTTGAATTTTATTGTGGAGGGGTGGAGGGGTGGCTGTGATTCGGGGAAAGGGGGTGGGACGAAGGAGGTTTTGAGCAGGAGAGAGCGATCGCCAGTGATCCCAGGGGTTTTAAGCAAGACTGTTTTGCATGACAAAACCGTGGGATCAGGGGCGACTATAGAATTAGGTGGGGTGAAGGGCGATCGGCTCAATAATGGGTTAGATCAACTTTTGCAAACCCAACGAATTGATGTGATCCGAACCGCCCCCTAAATCCCCCATTCTGGGCAGGGCTGATTCATTTTACCCAAGGAAAATCTAGAACCATTATTTCCCCTCATTTGGACTGTTTTTTAGTCCTTGACGAGAGATCAGAGCTTACAGTTTTGCTCCCAACAA
>JAAUPA010000354.1 GCA_012034615.1 Leptolyngbyaceae cyanobacterium CSU_1_4
TTTGCTCGTTGTAATACTCGTCCCGATACAGAAGCATGATGGTGTCGGCGTGGGACTCGATCGCGCCTGATTCCCGGAGATCGGACATCAAGGGACGCTTATCTTGACGCTGTTCAACAGCCCGACTAATTTGGGCTAATCCAAAGAACGGCAAGTCAAATTCAAACGCAATTCTCCTGCATTCCATCACAATCAAATCCAGCTCCCGGACTCGGTTGTTACCTTCCCCGCTTAGTAGCTGGAGATAATCTAGAAATACAGCAGCCGGAGGATTGCCCATTTCCATTGCAACCCGACGCAGAACCGATCGCATCTTAGCGGGAGTTGGGTTGGAATCTTCCTCAATATGAATCGGCAAGTGGGACAACTCAGCGATCGCATTATGCAAAGCAAACCATTGATTTTGCTCTAGCTTGCCTTTCCTTAAATCATCGCTATCAATTCCTGACAGCAGTGCCAACATTCTGACGGTGACAGCCTTCTTAGACATTTCAGCCGAAAAAAGAACAATTGGCTTACCGTGAATTTTTGCCATTGCGATCGCCATTGCAATCATGACATGGGATTTACCCATCCCAGTCCTAGCAGCGATAATGTGCAGTTGTTTTTTAGCGTATCCACCTAATAGCTCATCCAAATCGAGCATTCCAGTTCTTAATCCTGGAGGAACGCCTTGCTCTAGCTCTGTGAAAACATCCTGGCAAATATCCGCTATAGTTTGATATTTCTGAGGATTATTTGATTGATTGAGAGCATAAATCTTTTGCTCACTTTGATCCGTCACATCTTCCAGCGGCAACGTTAGATCACGCGCTAGAGCTTGTATTTCCTGTGTGGCATGAAGGAGCGATCGCCTTCTGAACTTATCCAGCAATAATTCGACGTGCTGGTCGATGTTAGCAGCCGTTACGGTTTGATCGAAAAGCTGAATCAATCGGCTTCGTCCGCCAATAGAATCCAGTAGTTTTCTATCCTGCAACCAGGCTGCAATCACCATTAAATCACTGGGCTGACCCAGTTTGTGATAGTGCAGGAAGGCTGAATAAATCTGTTGATGTGCAGTGAAATAAAACGCTTCCGAAGGCAAGTTGTCAGCAATCCTAGCGATCGCTCCAGGATCTACCAGTAACCCGCCTAGAACCGCTTCCTCAGCGTCCGCCGAGTTGGGCATGAGGACGGCAAGCCGAGGGGTTTGCTGTGCAACGGAAGCTTGTTGCGTTGAATCAGAATTAATTGATTGCAGCATTTATGCAGCCACCTCGGAAGGCATTTCCCATCCGATGATCCGGTTGTAATCGTCCCAGAAAACCTTTGTCGCTTGATAAGGAATTTCATCTTGGCTATAGAACCGGACACCTTCTGACTGCTGCTCCTTTACTTTCTGAGCGTTGAGGCTGGATTGATAAGCGCTCCACTGAATTTGAGCCAACTGCATTCTCTCTTCATCAAAGTCAGCTCGGCTTAACCAAGCTTGTGCATCCTGTATCCCTAGCTGTCCAATTCGGTCACGATTGCACGGGATGACCGGGAGATACACGCTTAAAAGATAATTTAGGTAGTCCGGGTCATAATCTGCCCTCTTCCGGCTTCTACGCCATTCTGGAAGGGGCTGGAATGAACGATCGCACCTTTCAGCACTGGAAGCCTGTCGCGGCTGTATTTTTATTTCTTCGGAAAAAATGCCGCCCTCATGGATCTGTGACGCGACATCTTCAGAAATGATTGAATTAACAGGAATGGAATTATTTGGCTGGGGTGGAGCTTGGGCGATCGGTTCGGCTAGATCGGATAGCTGTTGCTTCAGTGCTTCCAGATTTAGATCGGATCTTCCTTCCTCGCGCTTGGCTGTTTGTTTTTTCAACTGGCGATCGCGCGCGTCCGGAAAAGTGTGTGGATCTGGATCTGTATTTGGATCTGACTCTGGATCTGAGAGCGTTACTCGCGTTATTTTTCAGAAGTAACAGATAGTAACGCGTTACTATCTGTTACTTGATTGACTGTAGCCGAGGCGATCGCTTGCTTCTGAGATTCCCTAAATTTCGCTTGCCGCTGGGCGTTTTGAGCTTTTTTCTTGGTGTACTGATCTCCACGTTTCTCGATCGCTTCCACAAAAATATAGTTATCTGCCCAAAGCTGAGGTGATATCAGACCAATCTGAGCAAAGGTGTCAAATACGCGAGTTAGGGTTCGATAATCCGATAGGCAAAGTGACTCTGCTAATCCTTCTAGCCATAGATCGTCTGCTTCTACCTGAAAACCTTTATCGTCCGCTTTGTACAATTCCTCCAAAGTTGCCCACCAGATTGCATAACCTGTAGCGCCATGCGTCCTAACAACTTTCCTCATTTTCTTGTTTAGCAGGGAATCTGTGTCATGTTGAAAATATTTCATGATTAGTTGCTCCCCTTCCATTCTTGAACCGTGCGATCGCTTTTGGATGAATTGCACTGAAGGCAAGCACAAGCTAAGTTTCCAGGAAGATCTGAGCCACCCTTGGAAAGGGGAATTACATGATCCAGAGTTAAGTTTTGAGTGGAACCGCAGGTGAAGTAGGTTGCATACCCATCATTGCCGTGCTTCCGCCTTAAGGCTCTAATCTTGCGATCGCTGGAAGCGTTCGCATCATGCATAAAGAAATCCAGCGTTAATTTTCGTGGGCGAGCCATAATTGAGATCCTTGCAAATCTAGGATTAATTGATTTCTAGATTCAGAGGTGCTTAATCAGACTCGGCTATTGCAAAAAATACTCGGAAAAGGTACACTTAAACAAGTCGTATTGAAACAATAGTCCCGAATCTAGGCAATCTGAATCCAATCTGAATCTAAGTTTTTGTACCTAGAGGTTTGTCAGCACTGAGTAGCGAATGTGTATCCAACGGAGTCGTACTTAGTGATCAATATTGTATCATAGAACAATTGCGAGGCAAGAAAATTTTTAATTCTAAGGATTCTTACGTCTATAGAATTAAAAATCTGAGGATTAATTGATTTTTAGACGCTGTAAATAATGTTTATCCTAAGCTGGAGCCGATGGTTCCAGCCTTTTTTTTTGGCGCTTAACAAATCTGCCCCTATTGATTAAAGGGATTAAACTTGCCGTCGCTAAATTTACCATTCTTTACCATTGCAGTCTTGGCAATTTGTTGCTCCGCTTCTGCCAGGGCGACGATCGCTTTACGCCTACCCACAATTAAGTCCAGCAATTGACCTGGAGTTAACGATAAGAACTGTGAGGCTTTAATGAGGCTTTCCTCAGAGATAGATTGCCCCTTAAACCACTTACACCACTTCTCCGAGGGATAGCCCGTCTGTCTTTCTAAATCAATTAATTTTATTTTGTTGAAACGTTCTTGAGTGATTGTAGGCGCGACCATGGGCGAGGCATCAGAATCGGTTTTCATGGGGGAGGGTGATTGCGATGACGACAGGAATTTACTCACGACTTAACTCTGAGATACATCTGATTCTTAAGGTATACCTAAGTATTCTTAAGGTATACCTAAGTAAACGGGGATTAGCTCACCGAAAAACGCGAGGGAAGCCCCTGACTTCAGACATGGGGAGGAACTCGGTAGCGGCTTCAGCCGCCTTGAAACTTCCG
>JAAUPA010000058.1 GCA_012034615.1 Leptolyngbyaceae cyanobacterium CSU_1_4
CTGTCATATAAGCCCACATGTAAGAGTCTGTTGTCGCTTGCGGCCAGGTTCTTGCAGAACTTGAACACGTGTTCATCGGCACGAACATAGTCTGACTTCACAATCTGGTATCGCATCAGCTCCACCAAGGGAGAGACGATCCCCAACCTCAATAACCCACCGGCTCATGGTCGCCCGCCCGAGATCAATCCCGAGTCGTTCCCAGATTTGAGCTTGACGATACAAAGGCAGATGGTCTTGGTACTTGGAAATGAGTATGTGGGCCAAAAGGCTTGGAGAGGCATTGCACTTGGGTAAGGGTTGACCCTTGAGATCTGCGGTTTGAACTGTATCTTCACATCCTCGGCATCCGTACTTGTAGCGAACATTTTGAAGGACCTGGATCTTAGCGGGGATGTAATCGAGCTGCTCACTGATCTCTTCCCCAATCTTGTGTAAAGGATGACCACAGGAGCAGACCTTGTCGCCTTCAAGGTCATGAATGACTTGGACACGGGGCAACTGAGAGGGCAAGGGGCGACGGCCTTTTTTCTTTTGTCCTTGAGGTTTTGTCTCAGTTTCCTCTTGTGGTGCTGGTGGCACCTCTTCCGCGGGCTCAGTGTGAACCTCATCAAAGACATTCTCAAAACCTGGTAGAGGTGTCATGGGATCCAGATTGAGCTTATCAGACTTGCGCCCGTAAGCCTGTTGCCGCCTCACCAACTCTTGCCGCACAAAGAGCTGAGCCGCGATCGCCGAAACCTTCGAGGTCACTTCCAAGCCCCGAATCGCCTGCGTCACCTCTTGCCCATTGATCCGCACGCTAACCGCCGCCGGATCGCCCGTAATTTCAATTTCGCAGCGGCTGACCAGTTCTGCGATCGCCGCTTCATCATCAATGGCAATGCCCGATTGCAGCGTCAACCAAGTCACCGCCCGATACATTGCCCCCGTATCTAAATACAGCAGCCCCAAAGCCTGCGCCACTCGCCGCACGACCGTAGACTTGCCGGCTCCGGCGGGACCATCGATCGCCAAAATCGGCTGGCGGGTTTGCAGCAGCACATTGTCAATTAACCGAGTTTTACCCAAGCGGGCAGCGATCGCCAGCAACCCCGACTCTTCAACTTTTTCTAACGGCACTAAGGTTTCGGGATCGACCAATTCAATATATTCAGGTTTCATGTCTGGAAATTGCTCTAACTCGGTTTTCACGATGCTAATGATCTGGGATTGCAGAACTGTGCCATTGCGAACCGCTTGTGCTGCTGCTTGTAGGCTCCGATACAGGATAGCAGCTTGCGATCGCTGTTCCACAGTTAAGTATTGATTTCGAGAACTCAGCGCCAACCCACTCGGCTCTCGCACAATCGGACAGCCTATCATTTCTACGGGCAAATTCAAGTCTGTCGTCACTCTGCGCAAAATGGCAAACTGCTGCGCGTCCTTTAAGCCAAAGTAAGCACGATCGGGCTGAATCATGTTTAACAGCTTAGTGACAACCGTCGCCACTCCTTGAAAATGAGTTGGACGCGATCGACCACACAATCCCGCCATCATTGCCGCTGGGGGAATCACTTGAGTAGTTGCCTCTTTCCCCGTGGGATAAAGTTCTGCGGCATCAGGCGCAAAAATAGCATCGACCCCAGCAGTTTCACACAGGGCACCATCTGCTTCTAAATCGCGGGGATACTGCCGAAAGTCTTCATTAGGCGCAAATTGCAACGGGTTAACAAAAGATCGTGACGATCAGGCGATCGTTCTCGTTCCTAGCCCGACGAATCAGGCTCAGGTGTCCGGCATGGAGCGCCCCCATCGTAGGAACCAGACCCGTAGACTCTTTGCCTCTAGAGCGGCTTGTCATGAGATAACAGCGCAGTCCGGCAATCGTGGTAAATAAACGCACCCGGTTTCCCCATCGGTTGTTCAAGGTTTCGTCTGTAGTGTACAAATTCCTTGCAACATCCGCTCCTCAAAAGAAGGCCAATGCGTGGAATAAACTATTAGACAGCACTGTTCAAGCAAAACAGGAAAGAATGTATGGTCGCTACTCCAATGAATGCTTTGCCCATTCAGTCCTTCCCAATTCAGTCATTAGAAGACTGGATGCAACAGGCTCCTAACGGGACTGAATGGGTCAATGAGGAACTCGTCGAGAAAAATGGTATGACGCTTAAACACAGTAAGTTACAGTCTAGAATCGTTCGTCTCTGGGGAAGTTTTAAGGATGATCAAGGACTGGGCGGAGAAGTTTATACTGACGTTCCTTGCCGCACGCTTAAGCAAGGACGATCGCCAGATGTCGCTTACCTAACACCTGAGTTGGTCGCACAGTATGGCGATGCAAAAGCGTTGCCCCAAAGCTTTCCGCTCAGTGCTGAGATCGTTTCTCCCACTGACCTTGCCGAGGATGTAATTGCTAAGGCACAAGAGTATCTTCAGTCGGGCGGAGAAGAAGTCTGGCTGGTGTTTCCGGAGAGCTGCTGGGTAATTGTAGGAACCTTAGAGGCGCGGTTAGTGTTCATATCTGGTGAGGTGGCGAGGACGCAAAAGGTGCTGCTGGGGTTTGAGATGGCAGTGGATGAGCCTTTAGCCTGATGAGCTTTTAGCCTGATGAGCCTTTAGCCTAATGAACTTTTAGCCTAATGAACTTTTAGCCTAATGAACTTTTAGCCTAATGTGTCCTCTTTTGGCTCTTGGTTCCAATCTCCAGATGATTCCGCCGCCTGAGGCAGCTTCCGTTCAAGCTCTTCGTAGGGCGACCTGATTAACTCTAACTGCTGGGGCTGGCGCGATCGCTGCGGCTCTCTCCTTCGTCGCGAAACCCCTTCTTCTGTCGTTTCCTCTGCCACCACCTCATACAACACTGCCCGTTTCTGCCCCTGCCCCTTCCGCAATACTCGGCCCAAGCGCTGAATATACTCGCGGGCAGAACCCGTCCCCGAAAGCAAAATCGCTACACTGGCTTCGGGCACATCTACGCCTTCATTCAACACATGGGAAGCAGCAAGGGTTTTATATTTGCCCTCTCGAAAATTTTGTAAAATTTCGTGGCGTTCTTTAACAGGCGTTTGGTGGGTGATAGCCGGAATCAAAAAATCTTGGGAAATGCGGTAAACCGTCGCGTTGTCGTTGGTGAAAATTAGGGTCTGTTCAGGATGGTGTTGGGCTAAAAGTTCGGCAAGGACGCGGAGTTTCCCTTCAGTGCCCAAGGCGATCGCCCGTGCCTCTCGATGCGCCAACATTGCCCGCCTGCCCGCCTGAGACTGAGCGCTAGCCTGGACAAATCGCTGCCAGCCCTCCATTGAGCCTAACCAAAGGTTCGATCGCTTCAAAAAATTATCTCGAATCTCCATCAGTTCATCGTACCGTTCGCGCTCGGGTTCTGAGAGGGATACCTTAAGTTGAATAATTTCGTGGCTAGCGAGGGCATCTCCAGCTAAATCTTGGGCGGTGCGATGGTAAACCACAGAGCCCAGTAAAAAATCTAAATCAACGTGTCTGCCATCAGACCGATCGGGAGTAGCGGTTAATCCCAGCCGATAAGGGGCGATCGCAAACTCAGCGATGACTCGATTAAAATCGCTAGGCAAATGATGACACTCATCGCAAATCAGCAGCTTATAGCGATTGCCCAGCGATTCAGCATGGATAGCAGCACTATCATAAGTGGCAACCAAAATAGGAGTGCGATCGCGCGAGCCGCCGCCTAGCAGACCGATCTCGGCACCCGGAAATGCTGCTAATAAATTGGCATACCACTGGTGCATCAAATCTAAAGTTGGGACTGTAATTAATGTACTGCAAGGCATCGCTTGCATCGCCATTTGTGCTAGATAGGTTTTTCCCGATGCCGTCGGTAGCACCACAACGCCCCGATGTCCTGCCGCAATCCAGGTTTCTAAGGCTTCTTGCTGATGCAGATAAGGCTGTCGTTCTAAATGAGCAGTCAGTTCGACAGTTCCAAAGTTTTTGGCTTGATCGTCATAGGCAATTTCCTCTCGACGGAGCGTGGTCACTAAGCCACGGTACTGAATGGCTGGAATTCGGAAGCGCTCAATGCGATCGTCCCAAGTCGCATAGTCCACCCAGGCTTTACCTTTGGGCGGTGGATGCAAAATGAGGGTGCCGCGATCGAATTTTAAGACTGGGGTACGACCCATAAGCTTGCTAACTCTCACGCCAATTGTTGCCTTCGTTAAATCTATTATCTATCCGTAACAAACTTTAGGAGCGCTAGCCCCGTGAGGAAGCGTGGCTAGGGAGTTGCAATAAAATAACGTCCCGAACCGCCCCCTGAATCTTCCACTCTGAGGGACTTCTGAGCCTTTCAAAGTCCCCCAGATTGGAAGATTTAGAGGGCTAGAAAGCTAAAGCATCCCACTGGGACTTTATTTCAACGCAGCCCTCTAGGTCGCGATCGTCCTGAAAGCGCGATCGTCTTCTAACTTAAATGGCTTTAGAAAACTTCCCATTGATTAAAAACCTCCTTCACATTTATTTAAGTGTCCATTCAGTGATAATCTTGATCGTGGCAATTCCCAGACTTTCGGGCTGTATTTTTAAGTCTCTAACAAGCTGATCACAACGATAGGCGCAAGCATGGTCACCACAGCAAACAAAACAAACATCGGCTATATCACTCAAATTATTGGTCCGGTTCTAGACGTAAAGTTTCCCCCCGGACAAATGCCCCGAATCTATAACGCACTGAAGATTAACGGGACTAACTCCGCAGGACAAGAAGTCTCCGTAACCTGCGAAGTTCAGCAGCTCCTCGGCGACAACCAAATTCGTGCCGTTGCCATGAGCAGCACCGATGGCTTAGTGCGCGGCATGGAAGCCATTGACACGGGCGCTGCTATTCGGGTTCCAGTCGGAACCGCAACCCTAGGCAGAATCTTCAACGTCTTGGGCGAACCTGTAGATAACAAAGGTCCTGTAGACACCACAGAGTCTATGCCTATCCACCGGGAAGCTCCTAAGCTGACTGAGTTGGAAACCAAGTCTTCGGTGTTTGAAACCGGAATTAAAGTGATTGACTTGCTGACCCCCTATCGTCGTGGCGGCAAAATCGGTCTGTTTGGCGGTGCAGGCGTGGGCAAAACCGTCATCATGATGGAACTGATCAACAACATTGCCACGCAACACGGTGGCGTGTCGGTATTTGCAGGTGTGGGCGAACGCACCCGCGAAGGCAATGACCTCTACAACGAAATGATCGAATCGGGGGTTATTAACAAGGACACCCCTAGCGAATCTAAGATTGCCTTGGTTTACGGTCAAATGAACGAACCCCCTGGCGCTCGGATGCGGGTGGGTTTATCAGGTCTGACATGGCAGAATACTTCCGTGATGTCAATAAACAAGACGTACTGCTGTTTGTTGACAATATTTCCGCTTTGTTCAAGCAGGTTCTGAAGTATCAGCACTGCTGGGTCGGATGCCTTCTGCTGTGGGTTATCAGCCGACTCTAGGAACCGATATGGGCGACCTTCAAGAGCGAATTACCTCTACGACTGAAGGGTCTATCACTTCTATCCAAGCCGTCTATGTCCCTGCGGATGACTTTACGGATCCCGCTCCGGCAACCACCTTTGCCCACCTAGATGGCACAACTGCGCTTTCTCGAAGCTTGGCATCCAAAGGCATCTACCCTGCGGTAGATCCCCTCGGCTCTGCTTCCACCATGTTACAACCCTCTATTGTTGGTGCCGATCATTATGATACGGCTCGGGCGGTGCAGTCTACTCTTCAGCGGTACAAGGAACTCCAAGATATTATTGCGATTCTGGGGTTGGATGAATTGTCTGAAGATGATCGTCTAACGGTGGCACGCGCTCGTAAGATTGAGCGGTTCCTCTCGCAGCCGTTCTTTGTGGCGGAGGTCTTTACGGGTTCGCCCGGTAAGTATGTCACCTTGGAGAAGACTATTAAGGGCTTCAAGATGATTCTGGCGGGCGAATTGGATGCATATCCTGAGCAAGCTTTTTACCTGGTGGGCGATATTGAAGAAGCGATCGCCAAGGGTGAAAAGATGAAAGCAGAAGGGAAGTAACTATGGTTCTATCTGTGAAAGTTGTGGCTCCAGACAAAACAGTCTGGGATGCTAGTGCTGAAGAAGTGATTCTGCCTAGCACAACGGGTCAACTGGGTGTTTTGTCTGGACACGCGCCGCTGCTGACTGCGTTAGATATTGGCGTGATGCGGGTACGTTCCAACAAAGACTGGGTGGCGATCGCCCTCATGGGTGGATTTGCTGAAGTGGAAAACGATGAAGTCACCATTTTGGTCAACGGTGCTGAGCGAGGCGATGGCATCAATACGGAAGAAGCGAAAGCTGCTTATTCCGCAGCCGAGTCGCGCGTCAACCAATCCCAAGGGGGCGAAAACCGTCAGGCACAAATGCAAGCAGAAAAAGACCTGAAACGAGCAAGGGCAAGATTTCAGGCATCGGGTGGAATGATTTAAGGATCAGCACGATTTCTGGTTGATGGGGCAGGGCTTTAGGCTCTGCCTTTTTTTGGCTTATGTTTTGCTTAGTTGGAGGGAGCGTGTTCTGGAGGACTGATGCCAAGCTTTAGTCGAACTTCTTCTACAGGTTTCTCCCAGTCGGCTTCAAGGTTCCACTGGGTCAGGCGTTTGGCTCGATGACCTCGCTTAAGGCTGGCGATCGCTTCTCGTAATTCAATCTTTCGGCTGATGACGCCGTATAGAACGAATAAAGCACTAGAAGGCCGAAAGACTTGAGCCCGAGTAAAGGCTTGTAACATAAGTTCATCCTCAATGGAGGGTGAAAGCCCTGTCAGCACATGCCAAATATCATGGGTGCGCTGAATTAAATCGCCTTCAGTAATCGGCACAAACTGATTTTCGTCAATAAATCTTGCCACTTCCCGTCCTAACGTTCCATCAGGCAGTTGCCGAGAGGATTCGAGATTGATAGTCACTGGGCGATCGGGTTGAATTTGGGGATTGATAGTTCTGGCAAGCCAGAGTACCGCCTTAGTGCGGAGATCTCGCATGGTTTTCTCCTGGTAGTTCTGAATAGGAGCGATTAGATCAAACAACCTAGAAGCCCATTCTTAGGGAAACGAACGCGGCTGTAAAGTAGAAGCGTCAGGTGAATTAAAGCCACAAAAAAGCGCCCCTAGGAGGGAGCGCTTCTCATCATCTCAATCTAATCTAATCTAGTCTAATCAGGTGCACTCACACACCTCAGCAATACCCTAGCCCTGAATGGCAGGAGCTACCAGCGCTACCGGTGACGCTTCACCCGCAGCCAAGTCCAAGGGGAAGTTGTGCGCATTCCGCTCGTGCATCACTTCCATCCCCAGGTTCGCCCGATTCAATACATCCGCCCACGTGCTCACCACTCGACCCTGCGAATCCAGAATCGATTGGTTGAAGTTGAACCCGTTCAGGTTGAATGCCATCGTGCTGATGCCCAAGGCGGTAAACCAAATCCCTACGACTGGCCATGCCCCTAACAAGAAGTGCAGGCTCCGCGAGTTGTTGAATGACGCATATTGGAAGATCAATCGTCCGAAGTACCCGTGGGCTGCCACGATGTTGTAGGTCTCTTCCTCTTGTCCAAACTTGTACCCGTAGTTGGCAGACTCGCTCTCGGTCGTCTCACGCACCAGGGAGGAGGTCACCAATGAACCGTGCATCGCTGAAAACAAGCTGCCACCAAATACGCCCGCTACTCCCAACATGTGGAACGGGTGCATCAATATGTTGTGCTCCGCTTGAAACACGAACATGAAGTTGAATGTGCCGGAAATCCCTAGGGGCATCCCATCCGAAAATGACCCTTGCCCGATTGGGTAAATCAAAAACACCGCAGTCGCTGCTGCTACAGGGGCAGAATACGCGACGCATATCCAGGGTCGCATCCCTAATCGGTAGGACAGTTCCCATTCCCGTCCCATGTAGGCAAATACGCCAATCAAAAAGTGGAATACCACTAGCTGGTAAGGCCCGCCGTTGTACAGCCACTCGTCTAATGAGGCGGCTTCCCAGATGGGGTAAAAGTGCAGTCCGATCGCGTTGGACGACGGAATCACTGCTCCGGTGATGATGTTGTTGCCGTACATCAAGGAACCCGCTACGGGCTCGCGGATGCCGTCGATGTCAACTGGGGGCGCGCCGATGAAGGCGATGATGAAACACAGGGTTGCTGAAAGCAGCGTGGGAATCATCAGAACGCCGAACCAGCCTACGTATAACCGGTTGTCGGTGGAGGTCACCCAGCTACAAAAGCGATCCCACAGGGATGCACTCTCGCGCTGTTGTAATGTGGTTGTCATGGTAATGATTGCTTGTTTATAAAGTGATAATCAACGAGTGGTTAACCCGTATGAATTCATATTAGAGGCATTGTTGACTTTTGTAAAGCGGCGCGGAGTATTTCCTCACTTTTTGTTCGGTTTTCTTTACTCCTTACCAAAGCAGGCAAGGTAGAAATTTAATTTCTACCTTGCCTGCTTTCAAGTCTGGGATTTCTGAAAATTGAGTTTGCCTTAATGAAGAGGCTTACTCACGTCTATCCGCCTCCTTAACAAAGGTACGAAAATTGAGACCGATCGCCCTAGTTATTCATTTCCCAGGCGTGCTCGTCGGGGACGAGAAGTTCTAGCATTTTCTTCGTTGACAGCATTCCGCTTCCATTTCTTGGGTTCCGATGGCTCAGGTTGTTCTCCGTCAGATCGATGGTCACGCCAGCGGTATCGCATTGACTTAAGGTATTCCCAGCCCCGCTGACGGCTAACCGTCCGACCGAGTTGCTGACTCATCCAATCGGCAACCTTTGCACCATTCCACCGACCTCCATCAATAGGTGGCGATTGCAGAACCTGTCTAAGGAGAGCTTGCTGAGATTCATCAAGTAATGGCTCAGCACCCGGATGCTCATGCCGTTTGTCGCCTAATGTATCAGGACCAATCCTGTTGTAACCCCAGACGAGTTCATAAATCCAACTGCGGCTATATCCAGTAATGGAGGCAACTTCTTCGCTAGGTCTACCTTGAGCTAATAGCCAGATAATTTGATAGTGACTCCGTTCAACCGGATCTTTCGCTTGACGGTAGCGGCTTTCGAGTTCGTCAAGGCTCAGGCGGGGTTGGATAGTAATACGTCTTGGCATAGGAAGAGTTGGGTTTAGCGTGAGAACAAAGTTTCGGTAAAATCTTTTAGCAGTGAACCTTTCAATAAATCCCAAAGAGATTAAATAAAGTATCATCTCATTCAATATTTCTGAAGACCCATACTGTGAAGGGATGCTTTCAGTCAATTACACATCCGGACATTACAGATACTTAACAGTATTTTTCTCAATCCAAAGAATTACAGCTAAGGAGAAACTAATAATTAGAAGAAAACCAAATGAATTAGGGTATGTAGATGCTTCATGCCCCGATCGCATCGAAAGCAGTACCAAGTGACCTCTAAACCTGAACTAAATTTTTTGCTGGTACTTACGCCCGGTAGATGACGATAAACATACAGTTCTAAGTGTTGAAACTAACTAATGTCGTAATCCAGCGACTAAATATGGTCTTTTCGGCAGACAAAGTTCAAACTTACACATCCTGTATGCTTTTCTTGTACCTAATGACCAGCGAGAAGAACCTGTTGCCCTGTTCAGGACATCGGTATAAATGACACTTACGGATGCTATCTCTTAAAAGAAATCATAGGTTGAATTAAACCGTATTAGACTCAACTAAATGTTGGTGTTTACTACTCTTCAACTCAACCTACTTAGCTTCAGGTTAGAGCTCATCCGAATAAAGTGAATGTTACATTACCCTTATAAAAAAGTACAGTAGTTTAACTGAGAAAGCAGTTTTTTTGAGACACGAGTATCCTAAAGATTCGGCTGAATGCAACAGAAGTCAGCCCTTACGCAAGTCTAGCTTTACAAAAAACGTTTTATTAAGCTAAACCGCATACTGAGGAAGATCAAGTTGCTTATGCTACAGAGATTGTTGGGCTTACTGTCTTCATCTAACTTGTCTCTGTGGAGATGATTCTTTGAGCTTCAGTTTTACAAGAAACTTGTAGGGATGAAGGGCAATTGGGGATTATGAGTTGTTCCTTCACTCGCTACCCCCAAGCATGAGTTGTAGCGAGTTAGTCAGAATTATATTAGGCAGATCTAGCAACCGTGGATAGATGAGGTACGTCATGTCTGATTGGAAAAGGGGCTTAAGCTCCTTGTTAGATGTCACCCGATTGGGAAACGCTATAGGTTGAATAAATAAAGAAAAGAGAAGAGATTGATGGGTCGTTTGGATTAGGGGCAGGTAGGTATGATACAGCGTGGTTCTACTCAAGGACAAAGTATCGTCTGGGCAATAAGCTGCCAAGTTTGGGGCAGGCTGTTTAGAGGGGTGATGGGGATAGGGTTTGGGTTGACTATGGGATTGGGGTGGCACAACTGTCAGCCCACGATCGCCCTTGATGCCCAAGCGCTATTGCTCTTAACCCAACCGTTAACACCGGCTGAAATTAATCTTTTAGAGCAAGGCATCGTTCCAGCCGACCCTTCTTGGGTGACCGCAAACACCATTTCACAGACCGACCTCACAACTCCTAGTTTGTGGTGGGCTAAACAACAATTTGGGGGCAGGCTGCTCACCAACTGGCTGGCAAAGCCTGGAACTGAGGACATCCCTAACCGAGTGGATTTGCTGGTCAACCAACAAGTTTGGACAAGCTACAACTATCTCGATCGCTATGCTTTTCTGAATCAGATAGGAAGAGTTGCCCAAGACTTTGGTTACAGCACTCGAGCCTTTAATGCTCAAGGAGAGCTGCTGGGAGCCTATATTTGTGATTTTGATCGGACTGTCCCTCTGGCTTCGAGTGACACACCCGAGGGCGCTTCTAACGTGCCTTTTATTGAATCTAATCGTTCCACCCGAACTGATTCAACGTGCAGAATCTTTCTCGACCCGTCTGGCGTAGGGGCAGTCCGTGGAGCAGGAGCTACTGGCGCATTGTGAGCCATTGACGGCGATACTGTTCAGTAGCCGTGGGGAGGAGGGGGAGGAGAAACTCGCTCCGTTGAAGCACGGCAGCAGGGGGCAAGAGCAGGGGCTTTTGTTGAAGAACGGGGGGAATCTCAAGGTTTTGGTTTCCCTTAAATAAGGGCGACGGGGCTGAACTGAGGAACGAAAGCTGGGCGGCTATTTTAGGTTGCCAGCAAAAGTTAATCCATTTGGGGAGAAGAGCGGATTGAGCCAGATTGGGCTGGGCAGTTGCAGGATGAACCCAGAGGTCGGCAGTTAGGAGGCTGCCAGTCGTCGGAATCAGGGCAGCCAGGGTGCGATCGCGCTCAAGAGTTGGCAAAATTTCGTTTGACCAACCCACTGCCACCCAGGTATCGCCTAAAGACAACGGCTGTAAGTAGGCATCAGAACTATAAAACTTAACTTGTTGATGAAGGGCTTGGAGTTCGGCCGGCAGGGAGGGAACCGTCTCTAAGTCTTGTAAATGAACCGACTGCCCCAGCTTCTTCAGGGCTAAGCCAATCACTGTTCGAGGACTATCGGGCAAAGAAAGATGTCCTTTGAGTTCAGGTCGCCAAAGATCGCTCCAGTTTTGAGGAACCCAGCCCAGAGCCTTAAATTTCTCAGGCTGATAAGCAATCATGAGGGTGCTCCAGCGGTAAGGAGCAGCCCAAATTTCGCCTTGAGGGTCTTGTTGTCCTTGGCGATCGCGCCTGACCAAGGTTTGCCATTCAGGGGCAAGCAACTCCCACTGTAATTCCAGGTCAAGCGGACGAATCAATCCCTGCTGAATGGCTGGAGCCAAACCAAAAATCCCCCAAGGTTACTAAGTCGGCGACAGGAACGGGGCGATTTTTGAAGGGGAGGGACAAGCCCGACGGGTTTGGCTGAGGAAAGGTTGCTTGTTTTTTCCAAGTTTCTAGTAGCTGAAATAAGTCAGCGAGCTGTTCGCTTTGCACAAAATTCAGATCTGTCGCTTGTTCTATTTGCCGCTGAAACTCTTTTAAAATTTGAGCAGGGACTGAACCCTTGAGCAACCGGACTTGAGAGGCATTGCGGGGTGGGCGACAAGAAGCTAGGAGAAGTTGGCTAATTGCCAGGGTGGCGGCGGCGAGGAACGTGCGACGAGTGAGCATGGGAAAAGAGGATAGAAGGGCATCAGGAGAGCGAGGTGATGATTTTAAGCCATTTGCTTTCGTTCTACTCCAAACCCAATCAGGTTAATAACGGTTGGCATTGAGCCGTCTTGAGGACGCTCATAAGTCACAATTGTGCGCAGGCGTAGGTCGGGATTGACAAACCGCATTTGATCAACCGCGACCGATCGATTGTAATAGGTGGTCATTTCCAAAGTTTGGCGAGCAGGTTGATAGGTGAACCGTCCGGCGATCGCTCCGCCCTCAGAATAACCTTGGTCTCGTAAGTAAAATCCTTGAATGACTTCGCCATTGAGTTGCAGAGGCACTTGAGCCGCCAAGGGCAACGGAATAGGTTCAGAGGTAGTTTGACTGGTGATGTAGCGATCGGGCACGAATAAGGCGGTTAAACTCATCGAAACTTCTTCACCCGTTTCCGAGCGAGTTTCAAAAGCGATCGCAAAACCCGGACAGGCAGAGGGATCACTCATGCCCTGTTCGACATCAATTTTGATCCCGGGAAAGGTTAAATCGGTGGGTGTTGTTCCTAATAACATTTTCTGTTTTTCGGCTTGATTTAAAGTTTTAGCTCGAAACTCGGTGTAAGAACGTTCAATGGCATCTTCAAGCACCGAGTGATAGGTTCTTTCGGTTGTCCAAAACCCGTCACAAGCCACGAAAAAGTCTTGAAAAGTTAGCATGTTTTTTTTCACTATTACTTAGTTTAAATTAAAGGCTTTTGTTGGCAATACGGCAGACGGTTTTCACTTTGAGTAAGTGTTTATCTTACCTGGAATTGGGTTGCCCCGAACCCGCCTAAAAGCTTAACAGCAGAGCTTTTCAAGTCTATCAATATCTTGCCTAGAACCCCGATGAGACTCTAGGAGCGCGGGCGCTTCAAATCTATGAATCGCTAGTTTAAAAGCGTTACTAAACGTTAAATGATTCAGGAATATCTGCCCCATACGAGGAATGCTTCTCTAGGATGTAGGAGATTACTCTATGGAACCAATTGAGTCTGCTATGGATTTACTGAAAGACCAAGTCGCTATTTTGACGCTTAAAGTTGACTCAATGCACCAAATTATTGAACATTTGAGCCATCAAACCACCGAAGTTTTATCAGAACTTAGGGCACAGGGAAAAGAGCTAGTTGAAGCGCCCCAGTTAGATACAAGTGCGGGATGGTATTCGCAACAGCGCAGTCGGTTGAATGAACAAATGGAACATAAGGATGTGCTGGTGGATGTTCGGTTTCCAGACTCCGAGCCGCAAAGTGGCGATCGCCCTTTATCTCTAGAGGTTCAGGTGCAACGCCTAACAGCGCAGCTTACCGCAGCGTACAACCGAATTGCAGCCTTAGAAGAACAGCTTCTCTCTAGACGAATGCCTTCAAAGGGCTAAATTTTCTAGCCTTGGGTGGGTTTAGTTTGGTTTGCAACGGTGGGTGAAGCGAATCGTTCCTGTTCCCTAGCGATCGCTTCAATGGCTGCTAGCATTTGCTGTTGTTCCCAATTTTGATAGAGGTGTGCCGCGATCGCGCAGCCGCCTGCGCCCATGCCCTCCTTCACAAATCCCTGCTCGTAAGACCGCAGCGTTGCATACTGAGATTGGGCAAAGCTAAGCTGGGTGGCAATTAGGGGTGCTTTCAAAATTTTTGCTAACCCTACTGTGTCTCCCGTTGAATCTTCTGTGACCCATCGAGTCGTGCCGATCATAATTTCCGCAGGTTGCCAAGACAAACCTTGGGTACGGGTGATGGCTTGGATTAAAGCATAGACCGCTAGCATTTGTGTCCCCCCTGCCAGCAAGACACCGCCCGTTCGGCTCGCTGCGATCGCCATTCCTGCCACCACAATTTGCATGGGGTCACCGACTGCGGCTAAAACTTGTTGCCAGGGTTGAGCTTTCAATGAGCCGTCCCAAAGTGCCTGTGTTGCCAAACCTTGCTGCACAAGCTGCCATTTCTGCGAGTGGTTGCACAGAGGGTGACTGCTGTTAACTTTGCCTCGGGCATCCCAGCCCAACCCTGTTAAAACCGCCAGAGCTGTGGTCGTTCCGCCGACCACGCATTCTCCTAAAATTACGTAGCCCTGCGGAGTTTGAGCCGCTAGTTTTTCGCCCCAGAAAAGTCCTTGCGCTAAAAGATGATGGACGATGGACGGGTCTAGAGCCTGCCCTTGGCTGAGACAGCGCGCTGGGGCTCCCTGGAGGTCTACCGTAGGAACAGGCGGGGTGTGGAGCAGTCCGGCATTGAATAAGTGGACAGGAATGTTTTGTGCCGTGACGATCGCCCGGGTAATTAGTACAGGAGAAGCGCCCGCATGGAGAGGCGGCAAGGGATGCTGAGGACAGGGTTGAGCACCCTGGTAAAGAAATTCGGCATCGGCGATCGCAGTGTATTGGCGATCGGTTGGCGTGGTGCCGGCTGCTGAAATGCCTGGAATGAGACCTGTTTCCGTAAAGCCCAGAACACAGGCAAACACGGGCAATTGCTCCCGAAACCGCTCTAACCACTGCTGACTTTGCTGGTGTTGGCTATAGATTTTAATCATGGATAGAAATTGATAGAAACCTATTCTTCCATTAATACCTGTACCCAACGAGGAGGCGCAGGAATGGGGTTGCCAATGCGTTCTAGCAAGAGCCATGCGACAAGATGCACCGTAAATAGATAAACAAAATCGCTACAGAAAATCATTCCGACGGTCACTAGCTGAACGGTGGGTAAGTTGGTTTGCCCCAACACATCAAGCCCCAACAGCCCCCAGTCTACGAGCCGCGTTAACGTCCATTGAATAAAGTCAGTAATGCGATTAGTTAAGTAGCTCCATAGATCTTCTCCTAGAAAAATCGACAAAATCCCCATGCGGAAGAAGAAGCCCAGTGTAGAAAGTAGGGTTCCAGTGGCGATCGAAGGAATCCAACCCAAGCCCCGTCGCCACATGGCACCGAGTTGTACGCCCAGAATGGCATAGGGCACACAGAACAAAAGACTGAGATAAGGTCCCATCAGCACCGAGAGCAGCAATGCCGTAACCAGTGCCGCCATCCACGCCGCCCGAGCCCCCCAGCGGAGATAAACCAGGGCGATCGGGGTGGGGAACAGAATCCGCACCCAAGGGCCAATGCTGAGATAGTAACTTACCATCACAATAAGCTCGCAGTACTGGCAAGAAAAGCAGTTTCGACCATTGCCAAAGGTGGCGTGGGCGTTCGCACATGGGGTGTTGCCAGGACAGGTGGGGTGGGCTGTTTGGGGTTCTCTGCCCAAAATTCATCGTCCCAGCCAGCCTGCAAAGCGGGTTCAGGAACAATATTTTCTGGTTCTGGTTCTTTTCTAATGGGATTAACCTGCCTATCTGGGGGGGAACCGCTCATGCATCTTATGGAAAATCGCTAATCCACTTTAGCGCTATCTGACCTAGACGAGGATTTAAGAGCGCGTCAAGTCAAAGCTTTTCTGAGAAAACTTTAGTCTGTTCAGTACGTACTAAACATTTAGAATTAGCTATAATCTATAAGAGAATATTGGCGTGATTCTAATATTCTTATAAGTCAGTGGCAAGGGGTAAGTTAACAACTGTGAGCCAAGACCCTGTGAGCCAAGACCCTGTGAGCCAAGATCCTATGAGCCAGGAACAGTTGAGCCAAGACCAACCTTTTGAGAGAACTCATTTTGTAGAAGAAGTGGGCTTAATGTTTGAAACGGTGGGTCTTCCGCGCATGTCGGGTCGGCTTTTTGGGGCTTTGTTAATTTCTAATCCGCCCTACCAGTCCAACCGAGATTTGGCAGAGATGCTGCAAGCTAGTAAAGGGTCAATTAGCACCATGACCCGCTTGCTGATGCAGATTGGGCTGATTGAACGGGTCAGTTTTTCGGGCGATCGCCGCGACTATTTTCAAATTAAGCCGCAGGCTTGGGCACACATGACCAAGCAACGCATGACCCAAATTACCGCCTTCCGTCATTTAGCAGAGCAGGGGTTGAAGCTATTGGCTGATGAGCCCCCAAAACTAACCAGTCGGCTTCAAGAAATGTATGACATTCATGCTTTTTTAGAGCGAGAGCTACCGCTGTTAGATCAGCGGTGGGCGCAAGAACAGGCGCAAGAACTTCATCATTCATAATAGGTAGAGGTGGCTTTGCTCATTTTTATCTGTTGCTTCTCTGAACTTTTGATTCTTCAGGACTTTTTTATATGAAGCTACCTTTTTATTGGCAAAGCCCGCCATCCCACACCCTGGCTAATCGGACTGATCACGGCAGGGCTTTTGGGGGTGGGCGGAGTCACCGCTTGGATTGTTCAGAGTAGCTCTAGGGTAGCTGAGTCGGCTGACTTAACGGTTCCGGTGAAGTCGCAGGCTTTGCAGGTGCGGATTACTGCCAGCGGTGTGGTTCAGCCTATCCAAACCGTTAATCTTAGCCCCAAAAGTTCGGGTATTGTGGCAGAGCTGTTTGTTGAGCAGGGCGATCGCGTTCAGCAGGGGCAGGTGATTGCCCGGATGGAGAACCAAGAAGTTGCGGCTCAAGTTTTACAGGCAAAAGCTAGGGTGGCGCAGGCAGAGGCACGGCTGGCAAAGCTTCAAGCCGGGAATCGATCGGAGGAAATAACTCAGGCACAAGCGCAGGTGGTGCAGGCAGAAGCGCAGGTGGCGCAAGTGCAGGCAACGTTAGATTTGGCGGCGCAGCGAGTGAGACGGAATCAGCAGCTAGCCGCAGAAGGAGCGATTTCGAGCGATCGGCTTGATGAAATTATCAGTACTGCTAATGCTTCTAACGCTGATTTGGCGCAGGCAAATGCTACGTTGCGAGAACGGCAAGAAAACCTTCGGCAGCTTCAAAACGGTAGCCGTCCTGAGGATTTGGCAGAGGCAGAAGCATCGGTGGTCGAGGCGATCGGCAATTTACGAGCGATCGAGGTGCAGCAGCAAGATACCTTGATTCGTGCGCCTTTTAATGGCGTGGTGACTCAGAAGTTTGCCACGGAGGGCGCTTTCGTTACGCCCACTACCACGGCTTCGGAAGCAACTTCGGCAACTTCTACGGCGATCGTGGCGGTGGCTGAAGGGTTGGAGGTTCTGGCAGATGTGCCTGAAGTGGATATTCAGCAGTTGAAAATTGGACAGCCCGTAGAAATTGTTGCCGATGCTTATCCCAATGAGGTTTTTGAGGGCAAGGTGCGGCTGATTGCGCCGGAAGCTGTGGTCAAACAAAATGTGACCTCTTTTCAAGTGCGGATTGCCTTGGTAACGGGAGAAGGTAAGTTGCTGTCAGGAATGAATGCAGACGTAGCCTTTTTGGGGAACCAAGTGCCGAGTGCTGTCGTGGTGCCGACGGTGGCGATCGTGACTAAGAACGGCAAAACAGGCGTGCTGGTGCCAGATGAAGAGAACAAACCCCAGTTTCGCGCCATTGTGCCAGGGGTTGCGGTCGAGGATCAAACCCAAGTCTTGCAAGGTCTAAAGGTGGGAGAGGAAATCTTTACCGATATTCCGCCTAATTCCGATTGGGATAAAGCTCAGGAAACAGAATAGGAGGGCTGAATGGACTTCATTGAAAGCGTCAAAATGGCGGTTACGACCCTGACGGGCAATAAGCTGCGGAGTAGCTTGACCATGTTAGGAATCATCATTGGCAATGCCTCGGTGATTACGATGGTGGGGGTAGGTCAAGGGGCGCAACAGTATGCTTCTGGGCAGTTTGAGTCTTTGGGACCAAATGTGCTGTTTGTTTTACCAGGGAGTGATGAATCGCGGCAACGGAACACTGATGTTCCGCGGACGTTAACCCTAGAAGATGCCAAGGCGATCGCCGATCAAGTCCCTTCTATTGAAGCAGTTGCCCCCCAATTGCTTAGTCAGCGGCTGATTACCTATGGCAATAAACGCAGCGATACGTCCATCACGGGCAGCACTCCAGAGTTCACCACTGTCCGCGACTTTGAGGTGGAGCGAGGACGCTTTTTTACCAATATTGAAGTTCAGCGTCGGAACCGGGTAGTGGTCTTAGGAGCAGACACCGCTAGGAAACTTTTTGGCGACGCGGATCCCATCGGGGAATCGATCCGAATTCGCAATATCAGTTTTCAGGTGATTGGCGTAATGGAGGCGAAAGGAGCATTTTTAGGTGACAACCAGGATGATGCGGTGTTCATTCCCATTACCACAATGGCAAGCCAAATTGTCGGGCGCACGTCACCTTATGGATTGTCGGTTACTTTTATTTCGGTCACGGCAAAGGATGAAAAGTCGATCAGTGCGGCGCAGTTTCAAATGACGAATTTGCTACGGTTGCGTCACAAGATTGTGAATGCCAATGACTTTACGATTCGGACGCAAAAAGATGCGCTAGAAATTGTTGGAAACGTTACGGGTGCGTTAACGCTAATGTTGGCAGCGATCGCTGGCATTTCGTTGTTTGTGGGCGGTATTGGCATTATGAATATTATGCTGGTGTCGGTGCGAGAGCGAACGCAGGAAATTGGGTTGAGAAAGGCGATCGGGGCAACTCAGCAGGATATTTTAATGCAGTTTATTATTGAGGCAATTATTCTTTCTGCGCTGGGCGGCATGATTGGCACAGCGATTGGGGTGGGTGGCATTTCGTTGGTGAGTGCAGTGACCCCACTCAAGGCAGGAGTTTCGACCACGGCGATCGTGTTGGCGGTGGGCGTGTCGGGAGGAATTGGACTATTTTTTGGCGTATTTCCGGCTCGTCAGGCAGCAAAGCTCGATCCGATTGTGGCACTGAGGAGCGCCTAAAATGCAAACGATTATTCAGCTAGAACACATTGCTAAAACCTATGGCTCTGGGGAAACAGAAGTGCGGGCGCTGGCGGATGTTAATTTGATTGTGGAGCCGGGAGAATATTGCTCGATTATGGGGGCTTCTGGCTCAGGCAAATCTACGGTGATGAATGTGATTGGGTGTCTCGATCGCCCGACATCGGGCAGCTATTACTTGGATGGAATCGACGTATCACAACTTCCCGACGCTGACCTAGCACATATTCGCAATCGCAAAATTGGTTTTGTATTCCAGCAGTTTCATTTGTTGCCTCAGCTCAGTGCGTTGGAAAACGTCATGCTGCCTATGGTGTATGCGGGCGTTTCTACTGCGGAACGGAAAGAGCGATCGGTAGAGGCGTTAACCCGAGTGGGGTTAGCAAATCGGTTGAATAATAAGCCAAATCAGCTTTCAGGAGGACAGCAGCAGCGGGTGGCGATCGCCCGTGCCATTGTCAATCGTCCGGTGTTGATTTTGGCAGATGAACCGACGGGTGCCTTAGATTCTCAAAACGACTCAAGAGGTTTTGAATATTTTTACTGAGCTTAACGCTAGCGGCATTACGGTGGTGATGGTGACGCACGAAGCCGATGTGGCTCGTCAAACGAAACGAATTGTTTGGTTCCGCGATGGGCGGGTGGTTCATGCGAATATGGCTCCGGCGGAGATGAACCAGATGATGGTGGCTTAGTGGTTTTATTTATCCCTATAGATATAGTCGTAGGAATCCCACAGTTCAAATAGGATTGCTTAGTTTCTTAATAGTGCTCCAACCGTAGAAGATCCCTGGTTCTTCAAAGGTTCTTCAAAGAGCCGGGGATCTTTCTACGGTTGGAGTCTGTCTGGAGGATGTCTCGATTTGGCTAGACAATCCGCTATGCTGTCGAATATTGAATGAGGCGATGCTTTCTCTGCGATGCATTTACACGGTCGAGATGACTGGCAGTTTGTCCAGTCTGCATTTCAAAAGATTTGGGGCTATTCTAATTTTCGCTATCCCCAAGGCGAAATTGTGCGATGTCTGCTGAACCCTCAAGATGCTTTGGTTGTACTGCCGACTGGGGGCGGTAAGTCGGTTTGTTTTCAACTGCCTGCTCTGCTGTCTAAAGGGCTAACTCTGGTGGTGTCGCCCTTAGTGGCTCTGATGGAAAACCAGGTACAGGAATTGCGCGATCGCCAACTGCCCGCCGCCTTACTCCACAGCGAACAGCCAAAGTCCGATCGGTGCGGGCGCTTCAGAATTTAGCTCGTCTTCGCTTGCTTTATCTTTCGCCCGAAACTCTCCTCAGTCCTCCAGTTTGGGAGAAACTCTCTGATCCTGATTTAGTCATCAACGGACTAATTTTAGATGAGGCGCATTGTTTGGTGCAGTGGGGCGAAACGTTTCGTCCTGCCTATCGCCGCCTCGGAGCCGTGCGTTCAGCGTTGCTCCAGACCAAGCCACCCGGAACCCAGATGGCGATCGCCGCCTTTACAGCCACCGCTGATCCGGCTGCCCAACAAACGATTCAACAAGTTTTACAGCTTGAAAATCCCCAGCATTTCTGCCAAAGTCCTTATCGCTCCAATCTCCACCTTGCCGTGAAAATTGCTTGGAGTCCGCGCGATCGCCGTCAAAAATTGATCCAATATATCCAAGCAAAATCCCGGCAGTCGGGACTGGTGTATGTGCGGACTCGCAAAGATGGAGAAGTGCTGGCAGATTGGCTGCAAATGCAGGGCTTCAAAACAGCGGCTTATCACGGTGGCTTAAGTGCCGCGGAGCGCCGTCCGCTGGAGACTGCTTGGCTCAATGGCAGTCTTCAATTTGTGGTTTGTACCTCAGCCTTTGGCATGGGCATCAACAAGCCCAATGTGAGATGGGTGATTCATTTCCACGCGCCGATTCTGCTTTCAGAATATGTGCAGGAGGTGGGCAGAGCCGGACGGGATGGGCGATCGGCGGAGGCGCTGACGTTCGTGAGTGAACCCACGGGATGGCTTGATCCGGAAGACCAACAACGCCAAAAGTTTTTTCTCGATCGGGGGCGCAAGCAACTCCAAACGGCGCAAGGGTTACTCAAAAAAATTCCGGCTCAAGGGGATGCGGCTGAGGTAGCGCGTCAGTTTAAGGAGGGTGCTGTGGCGTTGGCATTGTTACACAGTGCTGGACAGCTAGAATGGTTGACTCCGTTTCAGTACAAGCTCAATGGGGCGATCGCCAAGATCACGTCTGATCCACTCAAAGCGGCTCAGTCTATGGATTGGTATCTTAAAGCCCGGGGTTGCCGCTGGCAGTTTTTGCTAGAAGCGTTTGGGTTTGAGCAGGAGGCAAAAGCGTTGGGCAATGGCAAAGGGTGTGGGCATTGCGATCGGTGTTTGGCTAGAAGATAGCGTGCAATGGATGGCAAGCCGGATGGCTTATCCTCCATCGTAGAAATGAAAAAACGAGGGCGCATTCACCTTGGAGTTACCCAATCGAGAACAAGCTTTTATTCAGCCTGCAAAGCTAACGGGATATCTTCTGTCTGAGACGCACGTTGTGGGGCGATCGAAAGCTAAGTTTTTTCAAGATTTAGCTGAGTAGCGGGAAGCCTCACACCATAATCTTTGATTTGGTGTGAGATGAAAGCGAGTGAGTGAGGGTGCA
>JAAUPA010000059.1 GCA_012034615.1 Leptolyngbyaceae cyanobacterium CSU_1_4
CGATCGCCTTGACCCACGCGATCGCCCCAAGACACCAACACATCGTAGGTATAACCCTCTGGCAAGACAATATTATCCTGAACCACAAACTGGCTATAGTCAGTCAACTGCTTGTCTGGCGCTAGCACATCAGTCATGAGGGGCATAGAGCCTTTAATGGGCTGAAACTTTAGACCCGTCGGTAGACCCTGCGCCAAAGCGGATTCACTTTGAAAAGGCAAAGCCACAGAGCTTTGCCCTCCCTTTAAAACAGGCTGTAGCGCAACTGTTCCAGCACTGGCACCCAAAAAGATGAGGAAATTTCTACGATTGACTGTCATAAGTATCTCTTGTCTCTCTATTGAAGGCTATTGAAGGCTATTGAAGTGTTCTGATCTGCTAACGAACCCGGTCTACAAACAACCGCAGAGGTAAGACCATTAATAGTCCACACCTTACCCATAGTGAAAACCTATCAGTCCTGGTTTAAGGAATGGTAATCTCAACATTAAGCATTTCAGGCAAGCCTTAAGAACACCTGGTACAACCTAGCTTCGTCCTAGCTTCGTCCTAGCTTCGTCTTAGCTGCGTCAGGGGCTTCTGTGCGTCCCTTTCGGGTGAGTGATGGTTGACTTGACAGATTAGTAAATTTAGTGGGAGGTATTTTTGAGAGGCTGAAGTGGCGATCGCCCAATCGGACAAACCTTCCTAAAACCCTGCTTCTATGGGAGCATAGCTATCAAAGACAAAAATTAATTAATCCTTTTTAGCAAAATTAAAAACACATCTTAATGTAACAATCTAACTAATTGTAGTTTTGTATACTGTAGTTAAGCTATATGAACGGGCGATCAGGCTGAACAGCGACCGTCCGCCTCCCTCAAGCGGTCTTCCCTAGTTTTCAACTAAAATAATCCGCCCTAGAGGGCATTAAGCGACGGACAAATTCACATTCCTGGTTTTTACATTCCTGTTTAAAGAGGCATAAGAAACGGTGAGTCAGCAACAATTAAATCAAATGAAGCGCTACGATGCCGAGGCGATCGCTCGTTACTACCGCCTTCGCCCATGGAAAGCAATAGGGCGCGCCCTGAGCATTGTCTGGTCATTTGCCTGGTTAGTGTTAGGCGTTCTATCCGACGATTGGTTTCAGCAGGCAGAAGCCCACAAGCTGAAACGAGCCGCTCAACTCCGCCAACTCCTAACTCGGCTAGGGCCAACCTTCATTAAAGTCGGTCAAGCCCTCTCCACTCGTCCTGACCTGATTCGCAAAGATTTTCTAGACGAATTGGTTAAACTACAAGACCAGTTGCCGCCTTTCCCCACGCCGATCGCCCTCAACATTATTGAGCAAGAACTCGATCGCAGCATCGACGAAGCCTTCAGCAAAATTTCCCCCCAGCCCGTTGCCGCTGCAAGTTTGGGGCAAGTTTATCAAGCCCGGTTGCACAGCGGCGAAGAAGTAGCGGTCAAGGTTCAGCGCCCCCACCTCCTGCCCATCATTACCCTCGACCTTTACCTCATGCGCTGGGCAGCAAGCTGGCTGGCTCCGTGGCTACCGCTCAACCTAGGGCACGACCTGACCCTGATTGTCGATGAGTTTGGCTTGAAGCTCTTTTGAAGAAATCGATTACCTCAACGAAGGTCGCAACGCCGAGCGCTTTGCCGCCAACTTTCAAAACGATCCGCGAGTCAAAGTTCCTTCTATTTACTGGCGCTATAGTAGCCAACATGTTCTCACTCTGGAATGGATTAACGGCTACAAATTAACCGATCTTCCCAAGCTCAAAGAATCTAATTTAAACGCTAATGCGATCGTTGAAATCGGCGTTACCTGCGGTCTTCAGCAGCTTCTAGAGTTTGGCTTTTTCCATGCCGATCCTCACCCCGGCAACCTATTTGCCACGCCCGAAGGTCAAATGGCATACATCGACTTTGGCATGATGGATCAACTCGATCAAAATTCCAAAGAAAGCCTCGTCGATGCCGTCGTTCACCTGATCAATAAAGACTATCAAGACTTGGCGCATGACTTTATCAAGTTAGGCTTTTTGGCTCCCGGCACCAACATTTTGCCCATCATTCCGGCATTAGAGTCGGTTTTAGGAAATGCCTTGGGCGAAAGCGTTCAAGACTTTAACTTCAAAACCATCACCGACCAATTCTCAGAGCTGATGTTTGATTATCCTTTCGCATTCCTGCTAAGTTTGCCTTAATCATTCGCTCCTTAGTCACCCAGGAAGGTTTGGCGCTGACCCTTGATCCAAACTTTAAAATTGTCGATGTGGCATATCCTTACGTAGCCAGGCGTTTGCTCAACGGTGAATCGCCTCAGTTACGGCGGCGGTTACTAGAACTGTTGTTTAAAGATGGCAAGTTTCAGTGGCATCGATTGGAGAATCTGATTGCGATCGCCCGTTCTGATACAAATTTCGATATTCTACCCACAGCCCAACTCGGCTTACAATACCTGTTGTCGGAAGAAGGACAATTCTTGAGAAAACAGCTAATCCTGGCTCTCATTGAAGACGATCGCCTCCATACCGAAGAAGTTCAGCGCCTTTGGGAGTTGATCAAAGACGACGTTAAGCCAGGTCGCTTGTTTAATGCCGCATGGGGTGCCCTCGCTGAACTCTCAGTGCAAAGAGCCGCAACCCTCATTCCGGCAATGTCTCTGTTTTCTTCCCCTGAATTATAATTTTTCCTCAAGGAGTCACCTTTGTATTACGATCCACCCTATTTCCTGCTTGTGGCTGGTTTGCTAGCAGGTATTACTTCTGGCTTAGCATTTGAGGCAACCCTCAAGCAATCTGCGCAAGATTGGAAGCTGAATCGTTCCACCCGAACCTTAGCAAACCTTCAAGGGATGTCTCTAAGGCTACCCTTCTTAGGAATTTGCGGCGGAATTTGCGTATTTTTGGCATCAGGGGTAACGATCTTTGGCTTCACCACAGCGATCGGCTATGCCTTAGCCCTCCCAATGACTGTTTTAATTGGGTTACTGGTTTGGGTGCAGTTAGGTAGCGTTCTCAGACAACTCGAACAAGGTGGCTCCAAGGCGATCGACCTGGATGATATTCGATAAATTCGGTAAAGATGATATTCGGTAAAAGACAATGAGCAGATAAGGACAACTAGCCTGAGTTAGGGGGGCACGACTGTACGCCTGAGAGACTGTACGCCTGAGAGACCACACGCCTGAGAGACCACACGCCTGAAAGACCACACGCCTGAGAGATAGAACCGATCGCCATCCAACCGATCTCCCGCAACAATCTACCCAGCGGACTGCACCGAATTCTCAAGAAATGGATGTAGTCCGCCGTTGGGTTCGTTGGATAGGCGACTGAGGAATGGGAGCTCGCGGGATGGGAGTTGGATATCCCACCCCAGAAATTCCAGCCTGCGAATTGCAGGTACCTCAGGTACAGGCTTTCTCGGATTGACACAATAGGATATTCTGTAAGGTTGATTAATGAAGGGTTAACGGCAATTTTTTCCTATTTGTCGCCATTACTAAAAGAGAGAATTATTTTGAGTCAACACCCGGACAACATCGCTCCCCACGGCGGGCAATTGATCAATCGGTTCGCCAACTCTGCGCAACAGCAAGAGTTTCTGAGTAAAGCCGATCATCTCCCTAGAGTGCAACTAGACGATCGCGCTTTTTCAGATTTAGTCCTCATTGCGATCGGTGGATTTAGCCCCCTGACTGGGTTCATGGAACAGGCAGACTACGATCGCGTAGTTAAAGACATGCACTTGGCAAACGGCTTGCCTTGGTCAATTCCGATTACGCTCTCAGTGACCGAAGAGATGGCTGCTCCCCTTCAAGAAGGCAGCTTAGTTCGTTTAGATGACGTGAATGGACGATTTGTGGGTGTCCTAGAGCTAACCCAGAAGTATCCCTACGACAAAACCCAAGAAGCTCTCAATGTTTACCGAACCGACGAAGAAAAACATCCCGGTGTAAAAGTGGTTTATGCCCAGGGTGCCATTAACTTGGCGGGCGACGTTTGGCTGCTTCAACGTGATCCCCATCCGCTCTTTCCTGTCTACCAAATTGATCCGATCGCCTCTCGCTCCATGTTCCGCGAGAAAGGCTGGAAAACCATCGTAGGATTTCAGACCCGTAACCCCATTCACCGCGCCCACGAATACATTCAAAAGTGTGCTTTAGAAACAGTGGATGGGCTGTTCCTCCATCCCTTAGTTGGCGCAACCAAGGAAGATGATATTCCGGCGGATGTGCGGATGCGCTGTTATGAGATTTTGCTGGAACATTACTATCCTGGCGATCGCGTCATTTTGGCAATTAATCCTGCCGCCATGCGTTACGCGGGTCCCCGTGAAGCGATCTTCCATGCCCTCGTGCGGAAAAACTATGGTTGTACTCACTTCATCGTGGGGCGCGATCATGCGGGCGTGGGCGATTATTATGGCACTTACGACGCGCAGCACATTTTTAGTGAGTTTGCTCCAGGCGAGTTGGGCATCACACCGATGATGTTTGAACATGCTTTCTACTGCAAGCGCACCGAAACCATGGCAACCACCAAAACTAGCCCTAGCACTCCCGAAGAGCGGGTGCATCTATCCGGAACCAAGGTTCGAGAAATGCTGCGGCGGGGCGAATTGCCGCCCCCAGAGTTTTCTCGCCCTGAAGTGGCGGCAGAATTAGCGCGGGTGATGAAAGGCGCAGACTAACCTGCCTAAGGCTCCCAGGTTTTTGCAACATCTGGGAGCCTTAGGCAGATGTGGAGCATGGCAAGTCAAAATAAGGCAGTGATTTAGGAAAAGTAGATGAGTTTCAAGAGTACCCAAGGGAGCGATGTCATTCTGAAATGTTTGATCTAATCTATTAATTAGATCAATCTAGTCACACCAGGAGCGCCTTATTATGCTCGCAGGTATTCTTTTGATTTCGGGCTACGGAATTCTCTACACCTTAGTCATTCGTCGAATTAAATCACCTACTCACTCATCTTAATGGGGGCTTTTTCTATGAGCTCCGATCGCAGTTAACTTAACGCCTGAGAGAGCAACCCGTATCAAGATAAGTCATAGTCAGAAAATAAGTCACCTAGCCTATGCCAATTCACATCTAAACCTTCAAAGTGAATGAAGATGAACATAGCTTAAACTAAGATCTTGGAACGCAAAATTTACCAGGAAATCTTTAAGTTTCTACTGCTTTTGTACGTCTTCTCTATACGCTTTTAATCAGGACAGTGATCTCTCGATCGCCGTCCTGATTAACACCTTTAATGAATGAATATATGAAGGGCGATCGCCGTTAAGCCATTGCCGGAACCATTGCCGGGAAACTACTGCAAATCATTTCTGCAATGATACGACCGTTACGCTCTCCTTCACGGCTATCAAACTGCCAATGAACACCCAAGTAAACCCGACTCAGCACATTCTCTTCGATGGCACGGGGAATAGTGAGTTTGGCATTGAAGCGGGTTCGCACAGAGCCGCCTGCACCAATGCTTTCACCATTGAGCTCATCAGAGACAAACTCAAACTCGAAGTCGTTTGGCAAACCCAGGAAGAGCTGAGTGATATGCAAGGCGGCAGTACCAAAGGTCGCATGACCCGAGGGATAGGCGGGAAAGTTAGGAGTAGTGGGAGTGACAGCGGGCTGGTTGGTTTTAGGTGCGCCTAAGGGCGTCCAGTACGGATCGCCACAGGTGTTAGGGTTGCCATCACCCTTACCCGTAACTCCCCAGCCTTCGTTAGCTTCACGAATGCCTACGACAGGTCGCCAAACATTGTATAAATACTTTTCATGCCAGGCTTGAATGCCTGCATCTGCCATTGCCACGTTGACCATGGCAAACAGCTTGGCGTTTTGTTCTTCGGTTGCGCCGTGTTTGATAGCGATCGCCCTCACCACTTGGTTATAAAGGCGAGGAGGCACACCAATATTCCGGGCTCCGTCGTATCCCCAAAATAGACCGATCGTGGTTTGCTCTGGGGTTCGAGTGCTACCCTGATCCCGTCCCTTCTCAAAAACTTCGTTGAAATCAGTGGCATACTGAGCAGAGTCTAATAAGGGAGGGGGAGTACCTGGAACTTTTTGGTTAAGATCGTTAATGCCGAAAGGCTTGACCTTTCCCCAAAGAGGTCCCAAAAACCCTTGATTCAGATCTGTGGGATCGAGGCGATGCTTGCCGGGGAGCGGACTAGGAACATAGGCATTATCAGAAGCCTCAGATCCATCTTTTTCCCGTGCTGCCAGCATTTTACTGGCAACAGTTTCTCCCCAAACCAAGCCTGCCCTCACTTTCGATTCATCGCCGCTCAGCAGGGCAACAAACTCTTGATGTTTGTTCAAAAACACATTTTTTTGTTTGCTGAACAAAGCAATTAAAGTCAGCGATGCGGCTGTTGCGGCTGCGATCTGTGCAACCGAGAGGTCGTTAGTAGTGGGCTTTTCGCAGGCTTCATATTGTAAGTAAGTTGCACCGCTTCTTACCCCAGCATAGGCATCATATAAAGCTAGATGAATGATGGCTAAGGCGCGCGAAGTCCGGGTGGGTCCCCCTTGCTGAGGTTCAAGCTTAGCAGCAGGATCGAGAGTGGAAAAGTCTACTTGCGCAGCATTGAGTGCGACTTGGTTCCAAAAGAGAATTGAATCCATTAGAACAGGTTCTCCTTAGTGTTAATTATTGCGATCGCGACATCTATAATTTCTGTTCTTTAGTAGTGTGTTTATAAAGTTGAAATTTTGATGTCAGATGACTTGATTTCTACGTTTCAAAGATATTTCTTTTAGGTTAGAAATTGGCAGTACCCGACAGGGTAAAACATTTTCAACAAAGCAAAAAAGAGACGACCCTACCGGATCGTCTCTTGAGATATGAGTACTAAAAAAGCTGAAGTTGTTGTACTATTCAGCGCCTAACAATTCCACATCAAACAGCAAAGTGGCATTGGGCGGAATCACACCACCAGCACCCCGCGAACCATAGCCCAAGTCTGGAGGAATAATGAGCTGACGTTGACCACCAATTTTCATGGAGGCAATGCCCTCATCCCATCCTTTAATCACGCGACCCGCGCCTAGCGGAAACTGAAAAGGCTGACCGCGATCGCGCGAACTATCAAACTTAGTGCCATTTTCTAGCGTGCCTGTGTAATGAACCGACACGGTTTGCCCTTTCTGAGGAGCTGCGCCTGTCCCTTCAACAATATCGACATACTGTAGACCAGAATCAGTCGTGACTATGTTTCCTTCTGGGCTAGGGGCTGCTTGGGACATGGGGGTTCCTTCAGGTTGGGTGAGTAGGTTGGCTTGAGCCACTAAGGTGGGCTCATGGGTAGATTGGACGGCTGCTGGAGTTTGAGAAAGCTCAGCGGCGATCGCTTCTCCTTTCTGGGTCATCTGAGCCACGACCAAGAACAGAATGCAAGTCACCATGACTCCAAAACTGATGAGAATTTCCCGCAAAATATCAATCCTCCTGTGATTCTCAACGAGGGCATTAAAACCCCACGCCCCAGTTTAGCGCCATTCACTCCCCAAACTTTACCGCCAAAGCTTATTTTCTAAATCTCGTACTTGCCGCTCCAGTCGATCTAACCGCCCCCGCAGCTCATCCATTTCGTTTTGCCGGGGCACACCCAAATCTTGCATAATGTTACGCACTTGGCGCTGCATCTGTGCTTCCCAGTTACCCTGCTCAGACTTCATTTGTTGCATTAAGTCATTAGCCAACTTAGCCGCCTGCTCAGGATCAAGCTTGCCATCTTTAACCAACTGGTCAGTCGCATCACGCAGTTTCTCTGCCACCATAGAAGTAGTGCCAATGCCAAACATAAGGAGCTGATTGAGTAAATTATTATTGTCCATGAGAATTCCCAGAGTGTCAGAAGAGGCAAGCCCAATTAATGTAACTCCCTTCAGCCTACAGTGATATTTTGGCAAACTTAGAAGCGAATGGCGTTGGCGGCGGTTGCCCTTTTATAGGCGGGTAACCGAATATAAAAGGAAGGGCTCTCTTTGAAAATTAACCCATGAGACCCTCAATTGAGAACCGCACACCAGTACCGACTAAGATGCACCACGACGCAGCAAGCCACCATTGACCAGTGGCTTGAACTTGCCCGTCGTCAATACAACTATCGACTTTCGGAGCGGTTCACCTGGTACGAGCAAAACCGCTGTGACGTTAATGCTTGTCCACTCATCTGTCATGTGCCAGAGTTGAAAGACCGTCCTGATTTCTATTCGCAGAAGCGGGATCTGGTGAACTCAAAAAAAACGTTGCTAATCAGCGCCAAGACTTTCACTACAAGACGGCTAAAAAGCTGTTGGAACAAGGAAAGAATGTTGGGCACGAAGCACTCAACATTAAAGGCATTGCCAGAACCAAAATGGCAAAGTCTACCCATGATGCGGGATGGGGTACATTCTTGCAAATCCTCTCAATCAAGGCTGCGAATGCTGGATTGATGACGATTGCTGCGAATCCAAACGGCACGACTCAAGACTGCTCAAATTGTGGTCAGAAGGTTCCAAAAACGATCCGCGATCGATGGCATTCTTGCCCTCATTGCGGCTTGGAACTCGACCGTGACCATAACGCAGCCATTAATATTAAACATAGAGCGGTGGGTCATCCCGTTCTTAAAGCTCGTGGAGTCCGACGCAATAGCGGGACTGCGAAGCGAGAAGCCTACACTGTATGCGAAGCATGAGTGTAGGAGTATGTCACGATTGTGATAGACCCTGCATCAACGGGCTTCTCAATCAGATTTGCAGATTTGAATTCTTCGAGGTGCCCCTATGGTGATTGAGTGGCTCAAGTTTACAGTGGTGGCTGAACTGCGCGAACAATTTGTTCAGAGAGATGCTGAAATCTGGACTCCTGTCCTGGCTCAGTACTCTGGGTTTCTGAGTAAAGAAGTTTGGATCAGCCCCGAGCGCTTAGACGAAGTAATTGCCGTGATCCGTTGGCAAAGCCTGGAACAATGGCAAGCTATTCCCACTTCGGTACTTGATGAAACCGAAGCTCGTTTTTTAGAAGCGATGGGCAATACCTATAAGCTCATCGAAGCCAGCCCGTACCAGGTTCGTAAATTCTCGTAAATTTTTCTCCTGCTATGCCCACTTGCCCCCGTTGCCACCATCTTGTCGAGGCTCAGGCGATCGCCTGTCCCATTTGTCATACAGTGCTCAAAGCCCACGGTCACCCTGGCATCCCGCTCTACCGCGCCACCGGAGCCGAGCCCCTTTGCAACACCTGCGTTTACCACGCTGATGATACCTGCAACTTTCCGCAACGCCCCAACGCCCAAGAATGCACACTTTACTTCAATGCTCAAATGCAGCAACTTGCCAAGCCTGTCAAGCGGCAGGTTTCGATCGCCCTGTGGGTGAAGCGCCACGCTGGATGGCTCATTTTAGTGGGGCTATTCGTCATTGTGATGCTGAATGCTTTACGGACGAACTGACTAACCAAAACACGCCCTAGTAGACCTCGGCGTAGTTATTAATTCAAAATGAACAGCCTTGAATTTTGAATTCGTTTAAATTTTGAATTCGATCGTCTCTACCCACCCCTAAAATTTGACATCCCCCTAGCGTCTTCTCCGCTTGCCCCAGTAGCGAGTCACCAGCTTTTCTAGTTCTACCCAAACAAAGACCAAGGTGCTGGTGCCGATGCAGATCAACAGCTCTGTCGGGTTCAAGTAATGGGTGCCGAAGAAGTCGCGCAACGGTTCCACGTAAATTAGCAAGAGCTGTAAAAGGCTGGTTACGCCAACCGCCAGCAAAAGAAAAGGATTTGAGAACGGATTGAGCTCGATCGTTAACCGACTGTTCGATCGAACCGCTAGGGCATGACCCATTTGCGAGAGGCACAGCGTGGTAAAGACCATGGTTTTCCAGCACTCAGGATTACCGCCCGTCCCCTGGGTGTATTGATAAGACCAAAGCATTAGGGCGATCGTCACTACTGCCAACACGATGCCAACTCGGAGCATATAGAATCCTAACCCCCGCGAAAAAATACTCTCCGTGGGGCTATGGGGAGGACGATTCATCACATTAGGCTCGGCAGGTTCCACGGCGAGTGCCAGCGCGGGCAGTCCATCCGTCACTAAGTTCATCCACAAAATTTGTAGCGGCGTCAGGGGCAACCCCCCCGTTGCCAAGAAAATAGGGGCAGCCGCAATGGTTAACACTTCACCAATGTTTGAGCCCAAAATATATTTGATAAAGCGACGAATGTTTGTGTAGACCACTCGCCCTTCCTCCACTGCCGAAACAATGGTGGCAAAGTTGTCATCTTGAAGCACCATGTCGCTGGCTTCCTTGCTCACATCTGTGCCCGTGATTCCCATAGCAATTCCAATTGCCGATTGCTTGAGCGCAGGCGCATCATTGACCCCGTCTCCGGTCATTGCCACAATCTGTCCTCGGGTTTGCAAGGCTTGGACAATGCGAAGTTTATGCTCTGGGGCAACTCTGGCGTAAATGCTAACGCGATCGACCTGATCTTGTAGATCTGATTGGCTTAATTTCTCCAGTTGCTGTCCAATTAGCACTTCATCTTGGGCACCGGCAATGCCTAATTGTGCCGCGATCGCCCGTGCTGTGAGTTGATGATCGCCCGTGATCATGACTGGACGAATTCCCGCCGATCGGCATCGAGCTACCGCATCCCGAACTTCAGGACGAGGAGCATCCAGCCATATCCACCAAACCCAACCAAGTCATTCCTTGCTCTGTGCTCTCATCCGTTCCAGGTTCCGGAGCTTCGCTGAGTAATTTGTAGGCAAATCCCAATACCCGCCGCCCTTGTGCTGCGAGTTGATCATTCCTTTCCAAAATTTGGGTTTGATGCTGTTGCGTCATCGGTTGAACACCCGTTGCATAGAAGTGATAGCAACGTTCTAAAACCAGTTCAGGCGACCCTTTACAGACCAAGATATAAACCCCAGCTTTTTTATCCTGCACAATGACGCTCATGCGCTTGCGTTCAGAAGAAAAAGGAAATTCTGCGACGCGCGGCAAGGTGTTAGAGGTCTGGTGTGCCCAAACTCCAGCCTTTCCAGAGGCGACTAATAAAGCTCCTTCGGTGGGATCGCCCAGAATTGCCCACTCGCCCTGCTCTTTTTGTAAAGCTGCATCATTGCAGAGCGTACAAGCAAGTAAAAGCAACTGGAGATTGGGTTCATTTTGCAAGGCGATCGCCTCCTGCTGATCTTCGCCCCAGCGATAAAACTGCCCTTGAGGTATGTATCCATGCCCGGTTAACCGAAATGCCTGTTCAGGGGTGTGGATAGATTGCACCACCATTTTATTTTGGGTTAACGTTCCCGTTTTATCAGAACAAATGGTGGTGACCGAACCCAAAGTTTCCACCGCAGGCAGCTTGCGAATCAATGCCTGTCGCTTTACCATTCGCTGGGTACCCAGTGCCAGGGTGACGGTAATGACGGCTGGCAAACCCTCTGGCACTACCGCCACCGCCATACTTAAAGACACTTCTACTAGGTCTTTTAAGCTGCCCCAGCCCGATACGATCAAGCCGCCAATAATCACGATCGCCACTAAAATCAGCGCCCCGGTCACCAAGGTATTGCTGAGCTGATCCATTCGCCGCTGCAAGGGTGTGGCTTCTGTCTCAACCGATTGAAGTAACGTTGCAATTTTGCCCAATTCTGTGGTCATGCCGGTGTGAGTAATTAGCGCCGTACCGCGCCCTTGCACCACCTCCGTGCCTTGAAACACCATGTTAACGCGATCGCCCAGCGCTGTATCGGCTGCCAGTTCTCCCTCAACCCGCTTTGTGACTGCCTGAGCTTCCCCCGTCAGCGCCGACTCCCGAACCTGAAGATTAACGGCATCTAGCAGCCGTCCATCTGCCGCCATTTGCACGCCTGCCTCTATCAGCATTACGTCTCCAGGCACGAGTTCCTTAGAACCCACCTCTTGCAGCTTGCCGTCCCGCAACACTCGGACTTGAGGCGAAGATAAATTCTTGAGGGCTGCCAAAGCTTTTTCTGCCCGGCTCTCTTGCACATAGCCCAGCACCCCGTTCAAAATGACGATCGCCAAAATTGCGATCGTATCTTTAAAGGGAATTGCCCCCGGCTTTAAGTTGCCCTGCACCAAGTCCATCAGATCAAGCCCACCGTTAATCACTGCTACCGCAATTAGCATGATCAACATAATGTTCTTGAACTGATCGACCAGAATCATCCAGGGGTTTCTTCCCCCCGACTCTTGGAGTTCGTTCAATCCATATTGCTGTCGCCGCTCGGCGACTTGGGCAGATTGCAGCCCGGTCTGGCGATCGCTTTGTAGCTCATTGACCGCCTCATCAGGAGTCATTTCATGCCAAATCAAATGATCGATACTCATAGGTGAGAAGAGGGAGAACTGTACAAGAGTAAAACGTTAACACGTAGTACTGTAGCCTAGTCTGAATCATTGGCAGTCTAACTTTTTTACAATGCTTGTCAGCGATTCTGCACACAGGGTCAGCCCAGCCGCTCAACCTAGTCGCTTAAGGATAGGCGCAGACGTAGTAAAGCCTGACTTCGATGCATACAACACCTTGAGAATTGCGAGCCGTCTGCCCTCTATAATTTACTGTGCAGAGACTTGAACTGTGTTTTAACTTAAACTGTGCTTCAAAGAAGAAGATAAAGAAAAAGATGTCTGAGAAGTCTCAGAGGATGCTTTATGAGGTATCAAACAAAGCTCTTCACACTCGCCCCCAAAAAATTGAGGGACTTCCGAATCTGTTCACTTTCAAAGTCCCCCATTCTGGGGGATTTGGGGGCGGATCGGGCAGCAACCTGGGCTTTTCAGATAACCTCTAAAAAAGAGTAAAAGCCTCTCCTGATCAAGAATTCCTCATTTAGAAGGTAAGAGAAAAATAATGCTGGCAAAACGAATCTTGCCCTGTCTAGATGTCAAAGCGGGACGGGTGGTAAAAGGAATTAATTTTGTAAATTTGCGAGACGCGGGAGACCCAGTGGAACTGGCACAAATTTACAACCAAGCAGGAGCCGATGAGCTAGTGTTTTTAGACATTACGGCAACCCATGAAGATCGGGGCGTGATTTATGACGTGGTTCAGCGCACGGCTGAGCAAGTTTTTATTCCGCTCACAGTGGGTGGAGGAATTCAATCCTTAGAAACTATTAAAAAATTGTTACGCGCTGGAGCCGACAAAATTAGTATTAATTCTGCTGCGGTTAAAAATCCAGACTTGATTAATCAAGCCAGCGATCGCTTTGGCAACCAATGTATTGTTATTGCGATCGATGCTCGTCGTCGCCCTAATCTAGAAAATCCGGGCTGGGATGTGTATGTCCGGGGAGGACGCGAAAATACTGGTTTAGATGCGATCGCTTGGGCAAAAGAAGTCGCAGAGCGGGGTGCAGGCGAACTCCTTATCACCAGCATGGACGCAGACGGCACGCAAGCTGGCTACGACCTAGCACTGACCCGCACCATTGCCGAACAAGTCCACATTCCTGTAATTGCCTCTGGCGGCGCAGGCACCTGTGAACATATTTACGATGCCCTCACCGAAGGCAGAGCCGAAGCCGCCTTGCTTGCCTCCCTGCTGCACTACGGACAGTTAACCGTGGCTCAAATTAAGCAACACTTGGCAGCGCATCAAGTTTTAGTTCGCCAATAAGCAAGTTCAAACACCCTGAGTCCGCTCATCCCTTCGCCTGATAATCAAGAGTCACCGTATCTTGATACCTGACGCTGAGGATAGCAGCACCTACGCTTCAGAGGGCGATCGGGCAACCACAACCCAATTAGTCTTCCAATTTTCTTCAGGCTCAGTTTCTGAGAATCGGTTAATATATGGAAATATTACAGTTTATAAATTGTCTGAGTGATGGTCGTTCTTCTCTTCATTGTAGTTTGTTTAGTGGCATGGGCTTTGCACCTCATGCAAGAAGCCGTACAGCGTCGTGAATTCTCGCTGATGTTGGCAGGTTTCTTGGTGTCCTCTGCTGCCGCTGCTTTGGTGGGTGTTTATTTCTTAATGGGGCACTATGTCGGCTACATGACAGAAATGACTGATAGAGCCTCTCTCTACAATCAGTCTTATGACGTTTCTACTCTGCCCTTTCGTGACAGTTGGGCTGAAGAATTGCTAGATCAGCCTCCCGATACCCTAGTTCGCTAGTTCGCCCTGCTCCAAACTTTATGGGTTTAGGGATAGGGGTTAAATTAAGTTTATTAGAAGGGTTAATAGAAGGCTCTAATAACGGTGGAACCCTTGTAAATTAAGGGTTTTATGCGTTTTCTGGGTGCTGGTTCATCTTGATCAAGCGGCAACTCTCCTATTCAATTAAGCAATATTCGATTCTTTAAAGTCCGGATTTCATAACTCTGGGGTGTAGTTAACACCGAATCTAGTTCTTGTGCTACAAATACTGTCGGATAGAGCTAGCAAAAGTTCAAGGAGTTCTTGCTTTTATCCCTAGCTTTAGTGCAGTACTTCCTGTAGACTCTGCCTGGTTCATGTTGTGTTCTTGCACCTACAAAGGTTTCAGATGCCCTTTCAGTTTTTTCACCTGGCTGCATTTCTGATATCCGCTGTGGTGGTTCTTTTAACCACTCCCACCGTCAGAAAGATTGGACTTAAGAGCGGACGCTTTGACCCTCCGGGTGGACGTAAGGTGCATAAGCATCCAATGGTGCGCCTGGGAGGCATATCTATTTTCATGGGCACGCTCGTTGCCCTTCTGTTTATTTGGGGTACGGGTGGGTTTGGTGTGTTGCCACCCGATAAAGAATACGAAATTTGGGGCGTAACCCTGGGTGGATTGGCTTTTTTCTTAATTGGCTTAGCCGATGATTTAGTGAGCTTATCGCCTCAATTACGCCTGTTATTACAGTCCATTGTTGCTGGTTTTGCTTGGCAATCTGGGGTGAGCATTGATTTCCTTTCTCTACCCCTCCAGCCCAACCCAGTTTTGCTGCCGCTTTGGGTTAGCTTTGCGGTGACCATTATCTGGTTGGTGGGCATGGCAAATGCGATTAACTGGATTGATGGGTTGGATGGGTTGGCGGCGGGCGTTTCAGGCATTGCTGCGGTAATCATGCTGATCGTTTGTTTGGCAATGAATCAGCCTGCTGCGGGTTTAGTGGTGGCGGCGCTGGCTGGCGGCTCGTTGGGCTTTTTGCGCTATAACTTCAATCCTGCACAAATTTTTATGGGAGATGGGGGAGCCTATTTTATGGGCTTTACTCTGGCAGGTGTGGGGGTGATTGGGTTGGTTAAGAGTGTGACGACGTTGGCGGTGCTGTTGCCTACTTTGATTTTGGCGGTTCCTATTTTTGATATGTCTGCTGTTATTTTTGAGCGGTTGCGTCGGGGTAAATCGCCGTTCACAGCAGATAAAAGCCATCTTCACCATCGATTGTTGAAGGCAGGGCTTTCGCATAGATTGGCGGTTTTGTTTATCTATACGCTGACGCTTTGGGTAGGGAGTTTGGCGGTGGCGTTTTCTCGGATTCCTAATGGTATAGCGTTTGCGATCGCCACCACAGCGTTGCTGAGCTATACAGGCTGGCACGTTCATCGGCACGCACGCCCCTAATTTATACCCGCGAGGAATCGGTCATGAGTGCTGAAATTATTTGTATTGGCACTGAGATACTGTTGGGGGAAACTTCTTAACTCTAATGCTCAGTACTTGGCGCAGCAGTTAGCGACTTTGGGGATTCCTCACTACTACCAAACGGTGGTGGGCGATAATCTTCCGCGCATCCATCAGGTGATGGAATTAGCGTGTAGGCGATCGCAGCTCATCATCTTTACGGGTGGCTTGGGTCCAACTCCCGATGACTTGACCACCGAGGCGATCGCTCAGTTTTTCAACACGCCTTTAATTGAAAAGCCTGAAGTTCTTGACGATATTCGCCAAAAATTTGCTCGACGCGGACGAGACATGTCTCCTAGCAACCGTAAGCAAGCGTTAATCCCCGAAGGCGCAATCCTTTTGCCCAATCCAACGGGCAGCGCTCCTGGTATGATTTGGCAGCCTCGTCCCTATCTTACTATTTTGACTTTTCCAGGCGTGCCTAGAGAAATGCACATCATGTGGGAACAGACTGCCGCCCCTTATTTGCGAAGTCAGGGCTGGGGCGCAGAAACGATCTACAGCCGCACCTTGCGGTTTTGGGGCATTCCTGAATCAGTGTTGGCAGAAAGGGTTGGGGATTTCTTGGCGTTAGAGAATCCGACCGTCGCGCCCTATGCCGGAAACGGGGAGGCTCGTTTGCGGATTTCGGCTAAAGCGGCTACCGAAGCAGCGGCGTTAGCTGCCATTGAGCCTATTGATCAAAAATCCGTGACCTGATTGGAGACGACTGCTATGGAGCCGATGAGGATACGATCGCCTCGGTCACGGGGAATTTGCTCAAGGCAGCTCAGCAAACGGTTTCGGTTGCCGAATCTTGTACGGGCGGCGGCTTGGGGCATTTATTCACTGCAACTGCGGGGAGTTCGGCTTACTTTTGGGGCGGCGTAATTTCCTATGACAATCAGGTCAAGATTAATCTGCTAGGCATAGACCCGGAAGTGTTGGAGCAGCAAGGAGCCGTCAGCGCTGAGGTGGCTTGTCAGATGGCGGCTGGCGTGCGCGATCGCCTGGGCACCACTTGGGGGCTAAGCATCACGGGAATTGCGGGTCCGGAGGGCGGCACAGACGCAAAACCTGTGGGGCTGGTTTACATTGGCGTGGCTTGTGAGACAGGAGTAGAGAGCTTTCGGTATTTGTTTGGGGCGTTCCGCGATCGGGATTTCATTCGCTATCTCAGCGCTTGTACGGCGATCGATCTCTTGCGCCGAAAGCTGCTGGCTGGGTAAGAATTTTGGCTCAGTTTAAGCTTTAGCCAAAAGCAAGACACTGATAAAATAAGTTTTGGTTGACCTTTGATTTGGAGCGGTGATGGAAATCGGACAAAAAGTGCGCTTGCGTCGGCTACGCGATCGGACATCTCAAGAAGTGATTGCTCATTTAGGGCAATACGGGGTTATCAAAGATTACAAAGTGATGGATGGTAACACCGTGGGGCGAGTCGTGAAATTTGATGATAATTTTACGACCTGGTTTTTTGAAGATGAGCTGGAGCCAGCAGCCTAATGAAGAGGCGACCCAGTGGGTCGTCTTTTTTCTATCTTCTCACCTCCAAAATTTCTTTTACCCTCTCCCTTCTCCTTTCCATCACTAAGATAGAAGAGATTGCAAAGTAGGATATTGAAAATATGGCTTTGGTTTTGACGTTTTTGGGTAAGGGTGGAACGGGGCGATCGACTTTGGCGATCGCGGCGGCAAAACAATTTGCGGCTCAGGGTCAGCGGGTATTACTGGCAGGACAAGACCCAACCCCCGCTTTTGCCATGCTGTTGGGTACGTCTCTCAGCGCCGATCCTCAAGAAATTGCCCCCAACCTACAGGTGGTGCAGTTGCAAATGACGGCGCTGCTAGAGAAAAACTGGGAAGAGTTGAAACAGCAAGAAGCGCAGTATTTGCGAACGCCATTTTTTAAGGCGGTTTATGGTCAAGAATTGGGCGTTTTGCCGGGAATGGATAGTGCCTTAGCCATGAACGCAATCCGTGAATACGATGCCAGCGGTCTGTATGACGTAATTGTATTTGATAGCAATGGCGATCAAACCACCATTCGCACCCTGGGTTTGCCAGAAACAATGGGCTGGTACATTCGGCGGTTTCGACAGGTTTTTGCAGATTCAGATTTGGGCAAAACCTTGTCGCCCTTTATTCAACCGATCGCCGCTGCGGTGTTAAACGTCAATTGGTCGGGGGGAGATTTGTTTTCTCAACCCGCTGGGCAGCAGATGACTAATATGTTGGAGCAGGGTAAAGCAGCAGTGGCTGACCCTAACCGAGTTTTGGCTTATTTGGTCACGACGGGCGATGCCGGGGCGATCGCATCGGCAAAGTATCTTTGGGGCAGTGCCCAGCAAATGGGCGTAACCGTAGGCGGCGTGTTGCTGAATGAAACGGGCGTAATAGAAGCCGTGCGATCGGAGTTTCACCCGTTGCCTGTGAATCACATTCCCTCTAAGGTTGGCGATGATTGGCAGCCCTTAATGAACGCGCTCCCCGATTTTCGTCAGGCAAATCAAGCCCCTCGACCGATTACTATCAACGCGGCTGAACGCAAAGTATCGCTATTTTTGCCAGGGTTTGATAAGAAGCAGGTAAAGCTGACTCAGTATGGTCCAGAGGTGACTATTGAGGCAGGCGACCAGCGGCGTAATATCCTTTTACCGTCTGAGTTGAGCGGTCGGCAGGTGACAGGGGCAAAGTTTCAGGATGGGTATTTGATTATTTCGTTCTAGGGAACGTGCTAGGGAAGGAGATAAACTGTTCGCCATGCAATTTGATATCTTTCCTGCTAACATCCGCCCTGGTTAAGGGAGACGCGGTTTTTCAGAGGTTTCGATGACCCAGGCTCTATCCCAAACCTTGCTAACCTTCGAGGAGTACTGTGCCTATGACGACGGTACGGATACTCGCTATCAACTAGAGGCAGGAGTTCTGACCCCCATGCCCCCCGAAAGTCCCCGGAATAGCCGTATTGCGCTGTGGCTCCTGACTCATTTTTTGCCTTTTGTACCGCTCAATCAACTCACTAATAAAGCTGAAATCTTTGTAGGGGGGAGCCGTGCAACTTGCCGTCTACCCGATCTCATGGTGCTATCTCTAGAGTTAGCTGCAATTCTTGAAACTGAAACCAGGGAACCCATTACCTTTGATATGCCGCCGCCCCTGTTGGTGGTAGAAGTCGTTTCGCCAGGAAAAAAGAATGAAGACCGAGATTATCGTTACAAGCGATCGGAGTATGCCGCTAGAGGCATTATCGAGTATTGGATTGTTGATCCTGGCAAAAGCCACGTCATGATCCTGACGTTAGTGGAAGGGCTGTATGAGGAAAAAAATTTTAGTGGAGGCGATCGCATTCAATCTGAGATCTTTAAAGAGTTGAACCTAATTATTTTTGATAATCTCGATCGCGTTCCCAAAGGGGTTTCCGATCACTTATTTTTTGATTATGCCGCCCAGTTACAAGAGCTTCACTGCACGCTAATCTATACCGTGCCTCTAGCGGCACTCTATTCGCCGCGCAATATGAGCAATACCTTTGGCAGTCCCAACATTGTGCCGATGGTGAATATCTTTCATTTTGAGCGCGATCGCTGTGATTTGGCGTATAACGAACCCGTGTTGGCAAAGATGGCGAGTGTGATTGAGCAACGGGTGGATGTAGATGCGGTGTTTGCCGATCGGGAATCGTTGCTGGAACTGGCGCGATCGAGCGGGGGGCACGTGCGGCAGTTGATGCAGATTATGCAAACGTCTTGTCTAACGGCAAGCACCAGAGGGCACGCTAAGATTGAGAAAGATGACGTTCTGTATGCTGTGAACAAAGCCCAGTTTGAGTTTGAGCGGTTGATTCCGGCTGAATATTACCCGTTGCTGGCGCAAACCTGCGTGACTAAAAATGTCAGTAAGGATGAAACTGGGCAACTGATGTTGTTCAATACGTCGGTGTTGGAGTACAACGGCACAAACCGCTGGAATGATGTCAACCCGTTGGTGAAGAAAATCGATGCTTTCCAACAATCCCTCGAAGCCTTCCAAGCCCTCTAACATATCATTGGGCAACCTGTTTCTGAGTAAAGAGGCTGAAGCCCAGCAGTTTTTGGCGCTTAACTCGTCGTCACTGGCGGAGTTATTGACGTTTATTGATTTTGCTGAAAATCTGGCGATCGCTTTCGTAGAGGTGAACTTTCCTCCTGATGCGAATGCGTTGATTGAGGCGCTACAGCATCATCCTCAGTGTCAAGATATTCAGTTTGTGGTGTTTGATTTTTCGCAGCAGCCGGAACTCCGATTTTTGCGCGATGAATTGGTTCAGCGGTTGGCAACGATGCCTCGTGATGAGAATAAAAAATTGATGTTGGTGGTGCGAGGGTTGGAGCGGGCGATCGGCATCTCTGGGAATGATCCGCCTGTGTTGCAGGATCTCAATTTTATTCGAGATGCCTATAAAACCAGTGTGCCTCATCCGATGCTGTTCATTCTGCCCGACTATGCCGTGACACGACTGGCAAAGTTTGCGCCCGATTTTTGGGCTTGGCGATCGGGAGTGTTCCAGTTTCAAACTACGCCTAAAACCCGTGATGATGCGCTGAAGTTTCTAGAGCCAAAAATGGTGGATCGGCGCTATGACAAGCCTGTTAGCCCAGAGCGTATCGAGACATTGGAGCGATTATTGATGGAGTATCAGCCTTCGGGACAGGCGATCGCTTCTGACGACCTGGGGACTTGTGGCGATATTTTGCATCAGTTGGGTGTGGCTTACCTCAGTCGGAATAATCCTAGAAAAGCAGGAGAATATTTATTCGAAGCTTTGAAACTTGCAGAGCAACAGGAGGATTTGTTGCTACAGGCGAGGGTGAAAAGTGACTTGGGTGAGGCTTATCTGCGGCAGAAAGAATATGAGAGGGCGATCGCTTATGTTCAGCAGGCATTGAAAATTCAAGAGCAGCTTAGCGACCCGCACGGCAAAGCAGAATCATTAAAGATTCAGGGTGAGGCGTATGGCTTCTTAGAGCGTTATGAGGAAGCGCTCGTTAGCTATGACCAATCGATACACCTTAATCCGGACAATCATGATGCCTGGTACTTTCGGGGCATAATGCTTTGCAACTTAGGACACTATGAGGAAGCAATCGCTAGCCTTGACCAATCGATACACCGTAATCGATATGATCCCTATGCCTGGCACTATCGGGGTATTGCGCTTTACGACTTAGGGCGCTATGAGGAAGCGATCGCTAGCTATGAGCAATCGATACACCGTAATCCAGGTAGTTACTATACATGGATTTTTCGGGGCGATGCGCTTTGCGACTTAGGACGGTATGAGGAAGCGATCACTAGCTACGACCAATCGATACACCTTAATCCGGACGACCGATATACATGGAGCAAACGAGGCAATGCGCTTCTCTACTTAGAACGTTATGAGGAAGCGATCGTCTCTTATCAAAAATCGCTGGAAATTACTCGACAAATTGGCGATTGTAGGGCTGAAGCAGTTTTGTTATTTATATTAGGGGTTACCTCTCTTGTAGTCGATCGCAAGCAAGAAGCCATTCAGCTTTTTCAAAATGCTAGGCAACTATTCCAAGAACTTGGCTCGGAAAAAGATGTAAAAAACTGTGAGAATGCGATCGCATCTCTTGAACCATCGAACTGATTCACACGCTTGACTCAATTCTCCAAACGCGGCAAGTGGCAAAGTGGTCTAATCTGGTCGAAGTTCAGACCGTTTTCCCGAAAGCTGAAGCAGTCGGAGATTTCACAGTTTTTAATATCAAGGGAAATCACTATCGGTTAATTACCAGCATCGACTATGAGGGGCAGTTGATTTACATCAAATACATTCTGACCCATGCAGAATATAACAAGGAGAAATGGGGGACGTTGCTGAATGCAAGTATGAAATATACCAAAATC
>JAAUPA010000355.1 GCA_012034615.1 Leptolyngbyaceae cyanobacterium CSU_1_4
CTTTGAACAAGAATTGGCTTAAAAGTCCCCCAGAATGGGGGATTTAGGGGGCGAGTGTAAAGCGCTATGATACTTTTCAAACATTCTCTAAGACTGTTCCATTTACCAAAAATAATTCGGCATTCATGACGAGAAATGCCTTCTGAAATGATCTGTCTAAACAAACTGGATACATTTTCATCAGATCTTAAAATGCAGTCCGCAGAGGTTTCTTCTGCCTTTCAAAAAAGTCACTATCTCGCCCAACTTCATCGGAAAACTCTGTGCTATTCTAAATCCGTGGAAAGGCTAGAACACTCCATTCAATTGTTGCTTCACTACCTCAAATTTTGGGATGTGCCTGTGCCGCAGTAAATCATATTTCCATTTAGCAACGCCGAAAATTCATTGAGTGCAAATGCATCAACCTGAATGGCATCAGATCTGGCTGCTTCTGATTTTTTAAGGAGTTCAGCTTCATCTGCCTGAATGATACTAGAGGCTAAAGCCGCTGTGATCAACGATTCAGAGTTTGCCGCGATCGCTTGATTTGCCTGTTTAATCGTTTTCAGCAGCGATTCCGTTTGAGCAGACAATAAGAAAGCCTGTTCAAGACGACCTAGGGCTTGATTGGCATCAGTGGGAATAAAAATGCCTGTCGTGAGGCGATCGCGATCGGGTCCCGGCGTTTGCATTCGCTGAGCAATCTGACGACTGAGATCATCATCTGGTAAAGTCCCGATCGGGTTGATTCTCCACCAAAGCGACACTGGCAGCCGGAAAATTGCGCCTAGTACTGGAATTGGCAGATTTTGAAAGATCCCAGAAAATGCCTGCTGAATTTGTGACAAGGCATACTGCATGACCCAATGGACAAAGGGTAAATCAGCCGACTGGCGACCTTCTGCCTCATAGCGACGCAAGGTGGCAGTTCCTAAATAAAGCCAAGATAAGATATCAGCAAACCGTCCCGTCAAGTTCTCCTGCCGCTTCAGCCGACTGCCTAACCCCAAGATAGAAAGATCCGTCATCAGTGCAAAGGTAGCCGATGCCCAAGCCAGTTTACGATAATATCGAGCCGTCGCACCTTGAATAGGTGAACGGGCAAAATAACCGCGAGATAGGTTCAAACCCACGGCTCGGAAACCATTGATAAGAATTGAATAAACGTGTTTCCAGAATACTGCATCGAATGCTACAAGATCAGATTGATGAATGGCTTTAGTCTCTTGATAGACATAGGGATGAGAACGGATTACTCCTTGCCCAAAAATGATCATGCTGCGAGTCAGAATGTTGGCTCCCTCGACGGTAATCGTGATGGGAATTGCCGTGTAGATGTTTGCCAGTAAATTTCGAGGACCTCGACAGATTCCAGCACCGCCTAGAATATCCATGCCATCGTTGACAATTTGACGGGAGAGTTCGGTGGTCATATATTTGGCGATCGCCGACACTACAGCAGGCTGTTCTCCCGCATCAACCGCGCCACAGGTATAGAGCCGAATGGCATCCATGAGATAGGTCAACCCGCCAATCCGAGCCAAGGGTTCTTCGATGCCTTCAAACCGACCAATGGGCAAGCCAAACTGACGGCGCACCCTGGCATAATTTCCCGTCACGCGCGTCACCAACTTTGCTACGCCTGTACAGGTCGCCGGAAAGCTAATGCCCCGTCCTGCTGCTAAAGATTGCATCAACATTTTCCAGCCTTGCCCCGCCTGTTCGACTCCGCCAATAATTTGATCGGCTGCAATCACCACATCATGCCCTTCCGTCGGTGAATTGTAGAACGGTACGCCCATGGGGTCATGACGTTGCCCTAAAACGACACCCGGTGTATTAGCTGCAATCAGGGCACAGGTAATTCCTAGATCGGTTTCTTTGCCTAAGAGATGGTCTGGATCTTTAAGTCGGAAGGCGAGTCCGATCAGGGTGGCGATCGCCCCCAAAGTGATATACCGTTTCTTCCAGTTCAGTCGCAAATACAGCTTGCCTGATTCGCCTTCAAATACGACTCCTTCAGACGTAATGCTAGCGGCATCTGATCCCGCTTGTGGTTCTGTCAAGGCAAAACAAGGAATGTCTTCGCCCCGTGCCAATCGTGGCAAATATTCAGCTTTCTGAGCAGGTGTGCCGTAGTGTAAAAGCAACTTGGCAGGACCCAGAGAGTTGGTGACTCCTACTGTTGCCGTATGGGTAAAAGAGCGTGAGGCAAGTTTGGTCATGACGGCGCTAAAGGCGAGGTAAGAAAATCCTAACCCTCCATATTCTTTTGGAATCATCATCCCAAGAAATCGCTCTTGCTTCAGGTATTGCCACAGTTCCGGCGGCAAATCTTGATGGCTGTAAATATCCCAATCGCTCGCCATCTGACAAACCTGCTCGACGGGTCCATCCAGAAACGCCTGAATTTCGGGCGTAACTTGAGGATAGGACTCGTGATTTAGCCGTTGAAAGTTGGGATGACCGGAGAAAAACTCGCCTTCGACCCAGACGGTTCCAGCCTCGATCGCCGCTTGCTCAGTATTAGAAATTGTCGGTAAAAGCTTGAGGGATTGAATCGCTTTGAGTATCCAGCTTGTAATCAGAGAACGACGAAGAAATGGAACGGTGAAGAGAACGATCGCTAACAGAAGCACAACACCGATTCCGATCCAGATAGAGAGATGTGAAAAGGTATCCATAATGATTCCTCATAGTTCCTCGATCATCAAGTGTTAAAGCATCAAGTTTTCAAACACGCCTGCCGCACCCATTCCGCCTCCAATACACATTGTGCAAAGCCCGTAACGAATGCCTTGCCGTTTCATTTCATGCAGCAATGTCGCCGTCAGTTTTGCCCCCGTACACCCGAGGGGATGACCCAGAGCGATCGCTCCCCCATTCACATTCACAATCTCCTCATTCAGCTCCAGCTTATGAATCACCGCTAGCGCTTGAGCCGCAAATGCCTCATTCAACTCAATCAAACCAATATCTTTAAGGGAGAGTCCCACCTGTTGCAGCACCTTCGGCACCGCCATCACAGGCCCTATCCCCATCATTTCTGGTGCAACACCCGCCACCGCAAATCCTAGCAGTCGTGCCATTGGTTCTAAGTTCAATTCTTGCAGCATTTGATGGTTCATCATCACGGTTGCAGCAGCTCCATCAGAGGTTTGGGAAGCGTTGCCTGCGGTCACCGTTCCCCCCAAACGAAAGACGGGCTGGAGTCGTGCCAGTGCTTCCAGGCTGGTATCAGGACGGGGACCTTCATCGACTTTAAAGACCGTTTCTAGAGTTTCCACTTGACCGTTGAGATAACGAGTTTCGCGGACAGGCATGGGAATAGTTTCTGCGGTGAAACGTCCTTGCCGAATCGCAACTAAGGCGCGCTGGTGCGATCGCAAGGCAATTGGATCCTCACCGATACTGAAGCCGCCCAGCGAACGATCGAACAAGAGCGCCAAGCCAAAGAACAAGAACGCCAAGCCAAAGAACAAGAGCGCCAAGCCAAAGAACAAGCCCAAGCTCAGCTAAGATTAACTGCTCAAAATTGCTCGCAACTGGCATGGAAATCAGCCAA
>JAAUPA010000356.1 GCA_012034615.1 Leptolyngbyaceae cyanobacterium CSU_1_4
AACAGGTTTGGAAGTCCCCCCAAATTGGGGGGTTGGGGGGCAAGCGTAAGAATTTTTGAAACTGCTCAGACATCCTCTTAATAATTTGCACTGCTGTAATTCACGCTGTTGTAGTTTGCACTACTGTAATTTGCACTACTAACAAACCGCTTCTCAATTTCATCCCAATTTGCCACATTCCACCAGCCCTTAAGATAATCTGCCCGCCGATTGCGATAGGTGAGGTAGTAGGCGTGTTCCCACACATCATTGCCCATGATAGGGTACAGACCTTGCATTAACGGGTTGTCTTGATTGGCGGTGCTGATGATTTGAAGCTGATTCTGAGGATTAGTCACCAGCCACACCCAGCCGCTGCCGAATTGGCTTAAACCTGCCTTCTCAAACTTTTCTTGAAAAGCTTCGTAACTGCCGAATGTGCTTTGAATTGCAGTTGCTAGAGTTCCGGTAGGCTGACCGCCTCCATCGGGTTTCATGATTGTCCAAAACATTGAGTGATTAACGTGTCCGCCACCATTATTTTGAATAGCTTTACGAACATCTTCAGGAACCTGATCTAGGTTTTGCAGCAACGACTCTACGCTTTGATTTTGCAGTGCCGGGTATTTTTCTAAGGCTGCGTTGAGGTTAGTGATGTAGCCAGCGTGATGCTTGTCATGGTGTAGCTGCATTGTTTCTGCATCAATAGACGGCGCCAGGGCTGCGTAGTCGTAAGGAAGAGGGGGTAGTTGTACGAGGGCGGCGCTAGAGGTAGCAGGGAACGCAGTGAACACCATGGAAGTGATCAGCGCGATCGCCAGACCGCTCATTAAAGATTGAACGAACTTCTTCATAAATTTTAGAGACTCCATTCTGGACGGTTAAGGCGCAATCAGCATCGCAATGGATATTATCATGGCTTTTAGGCAGGCTGAGTTGACCTGCCGCAGTATTTTAGTAAAACAGCTTAAGAGAGTCTCATAAAAGAGCTAAAAGAGTCCTCCCTAGCTGCTTAAAAAGCCAGGGAGGAGAAAGGAGGCTTCTTAATGTAGAAGCCCCATAGTTATGAAGCAAGCGGGTATCCAGTCAACAGTTATCCAGCAAGCTTCAGGAATTAACCCACACTAACTTTGACAACCTTATTCTTTTCTTCCTCAGCTTTAGGAAGAACAAGTTTTAAGATGCCATCTTTGTAGTTAGCTTCAACGTTAGTATTTTGAACCCTGGTCGGCAGAGGAATCACCCGCTGGAACCGACCATAGCGGAACTCAGTCCGAGTCACGCCTTTTTCTTCACTCTTAGTTTCTTCCTTGCGCTCACCGCTTACAGAAACCGAGTCAGCGGTCACCTGAATGTCTAAGTCTTCAGCGGTCATACCGGGCACTTCCAAGCTTAAATGAATAGCATCAGAGTCTTCTTGAAGCTCAGCAGGAGGAGCAAATGCTGCACGCTCCATATCACCATTGCTTGCAGTACTCGCTAAGCGATCGAACAAGCGGTTCATATCGCGTTGTAGATAGTCCATTTCATGAAACGGTTGCCAACGAATAAGAGCCATAACAATCACCTCTGAATTAAGTTTCTCGTTTAATTAAGTTCATCGGTTAACGACTTGCATTCAATGTAACGTGCCTCTCACTAAATATCAGTTCGGTTATTTGGAATCAATACGGTCGTTTTTCCCGAACAAAGCCTGAATTCCCTCCTTCGCCCATTAAGCTGTACGATAAAAGACTACTGGTGAATAATTTTACGCAGCAAAATGATTGCTGAATCACCACCTCTCTTACTGCTAAGTTCTAGCCTCAATTAACGCTATTCTTGCTTTTAATCGCACTTAATTAAGCACAGATAATACAGCCACATATCAGAGTGACCATGCATTTCGGCTGCTGTAATTTCCAAGCCGTTTTTCCAAGAATAAATCTTCACATTACTGAAGTGTTGTTTGAGTTGGTTGAGCTGTTCTTGCGGTCTGACGTAGTAGGTTTTTAGGCGAAAGTGGTGTGACTCATCTTTAAGAATTGAGTAAGCAGAGATTTTTAATTGTTTAAGAGTAATAGGAAAATTGAAGACGTGCAGCAACGCTGACATAGCTAAATTGATATAGGTTTTAAGGAGGTTAAAGCTGAACTGTTGATTGAAATCAAATTCTTGTTCAAACGCTGCCAAGTTATGGCTAGAAAAAAAGAAATATCCACCCGGTTTTCCCACCCTCTGAATTTCTTCAAGAACCTGCAAGCGATCGGCGTGTGAAATGTAGTCAATACCATTAAAACTGAACAAAATAAAATCAAAAGAATTATCCTCAAATTGGCTCATATCTCTGGCATCGCAAACTTGAAAAAGCGTTGTATCAGAAGCCTCTGAAAATCGTTTCTGGCAAGCTGCAATCATTTTTGCCGAATAATCAATGCCGATATATTCTGCTACTTTTCAGAAAAATGTTGAGTGGTGCGACCGCCTCCAACCCCGATATCTAGCATTTTCATGCTTCCTAATTGAGTTTGGAGCAGTGTGAGAATGGTTGCTTCGGCAGGCTGGAGGGCGCTGAGCTGAGCATAGTGTTGCACCACTCCTAGAGAAGTGTAGGTATCCTGATTGGTGTCGTTGCTCATTGCCAATGCCGTTTGCAGAAGTGGATTGGCGCTAGATTTTTTGGATTTGAGGCTTAAGAATCATGGGAGCGGGACGACCTCTTGCGAGGTTGCTGGAGCGATCGCCCCTTGAAGCAATTCAGTCATAGTTTTAAAGCGGTCACATCATCTGACAAAGCTTCCCCATTTTACTTGGGATTGCCTACTTCAGTGCAAAGGGTTGCTCATAGATGCGATGGACATAAAGCTCTAGAATAGTTTGCTGATTTGTCCAAATTAATTGGGTAATCACCACATCGGCATGAGCGCACCAAGCCTCATCGACAAGCTGAAGTGGAACATCGATCGGAAAAATCCGATAGCCCGATTTTGTAGCCTTATGAGCAGCATGAGCTTCTAACCGTGTTGGAAATTCCGTTCCATTTAGCTTTACAATGCTGTTCACTTGACAAGGCATTCCCATAGGTTTTCTCCGTAGATTTTGTGTCAGTTTCAGTGTACAACATAGGATGTTTTGCTGATGTTGAGAGGGGCGATCGCAGCTTCCGTCTAGAATGTTTCTTCAAGGTTGTGATTGACAGTTTTGCCAGAGCATTCATTTTCTAAGGTGTTTAGATAAACAGTGTTCAGATTCCGAAGGGTTTCCAGTCTTTGGATCAATCCATGGAACAAAGAACTGTTGGGGTATTGATTGATTTTTGGTCAGTATAGATGTACCATTTTGATGAAGCGATCGCACCCCACCCCCTCAGCTAAACTTAAGGTAACCGCGTGAGTCCTGCCACTTATGACCATTGCCAAAATTCCTCTGCCCATCGACACCATTGTCCTACCCTACGACTTAGAAAGTGACGAGCCTGAGTTGGAAAGTGATTTGCACCGCGACCAAATTGATATTTTTGCTGAAGTGCCTGAAAGCACGGTGGAAAAAATCGAAATGATTTTTATGTCTACGGGCAATTTAAC
>JAAUPA010000003.1 GCA_012034615.1 Leptolyngbyaceae cyanobacterium CSU_1_4
CATTTTACAAGTTCGGACCCATCAGCAACAGCTCATTCCCCTTCTAAATAACCCAGAAGATTTTCGGTCAGAATACACCCATATTCGACATCACACTTTTGAAATTGAAAAAGCATGGGCAGACCTTGAAAAATTTTCTGCTGATTTTGTCGATCAATCTCATCTGAGTTCCAGCGATATGGCTCTCCTCCAGTTTCTCAAAACTCATGAGGGCATATCAGCGGCGTATCTCCAAACGGTTGACGCTTTAGCCGTAGAGATTGATTTCAATCAACTTAAGGATGCTAGTCAAATTCAGGCGGCTCAAGCCCGGTTGCTCAAGTTTACCAATAGTGATTTAGCCCTCAAGTTTGACGCAATCTCGGATGAGTTGATTGGACAAATTGAAGCATCTCAGAAAGAAACTGTGGAGGCAGATGCAGAACTGCTTCGAGCCAATACGCTGCGGAATTGGGCTGTAGCACTGAGCATTCTTGCTTCGGGCGCGATCGCCACTTTACTCGCCACCATCATTAGCCGCTCTATTACCCGCCCTCTGACAGAGCTAGAACAGGTGGCGCAACGAGTCATTGATGCCCAAGACTTTAGCCTGCGATCGGATATCTTTACCCAAGATGAGCTAGGCACCTTGGCAACCGCGTTAAATCAACTGATTGAATGGGTGGAAATGCGCACATGGGCGCTCGAAAAATCGCGGGATGGACTAGAGAAAACGGTTAAAGAACGGACTCAAGAATTAAACGCCATTATGGACAGTTTAGGAGACGGCTTGCTAGTTACGAATGCTACCGGTCAAATCATTCGGTTTAACCCCATGTTGCTCACGCTGTTTGGATTAAAGCCTGAACAGCTTGAAAGAAAAACTTGTCTCGAAGTGTTTGATGGAGATGTTACAACTTTGGTCACACAAAATCACATCAATCCGGCTGCATCTTTAACTTCAGAAGTGACGCTTATTCATGGGCGCGTTGGACAAGCCCGTGTAACGGCGATCGCCGAGCAAGATGCCAGCCATCAGAACTATCTGGGTTCAGTGGTGCTAATTCGAGATGTCACCTTAGAGAAAGAAATTGATCAAATGAAAACCGACTTTATCTCCACGGTTTCTCACGAACTGCGCACGCCGCTCACCTCAGTTCTTGGTTTGCCAAACTGATTCAGAAAAAGCTAGAAGAGGTTGTGCTGCCTGCCGTTACGATAGAGACTCCCAAAATTCAGCGAACCGTTAAGCAAGTCCGCGACAATCTCCATATTATTATCACCGAAGGCGATCGCCTCACCTCTCTCATCAACGATGTGCTAGACATTGCCAAAATTGAGGCAGGCAAGGTGGAATGGAATATGCAGCCTCTGTCTATCTCCGAAATTCTCGAGCGGGCGATCGCTGCTACTGCTGTTCTGGCACAAGCGGGTAAACTCCAAGTTTTTTGCGAAGTCGAGCCTGACTTACCAGAAATTATGGGCGATCGCGATCGGCTCATTCAAGTCCTGATTAATTTACTCTCCAACGCCATAAAATTTACCCCCACCGGAACAGTCACTTGCCGCGCCCAGAGCCACCAAGACAACATCATTGTCAGCGTCATCGACCAGGGCATTGGCATTGCAATTGAAGATCAGCCTAAAGTTTTTGAGAAGTTCAAACAAGTGGGTGAAGTTATGACCGACAAGCCCAAAGGGACTGGCTTGGGGCTCCCCATTTGCAAACAAATTGTTGAACATCACAACGGACGGCTTTGGGTGAACAGCCAACTCGGTCAAGGCAGCACGTTTGCCTTTAGTTTGCCAACTGCCGTTTCTAATCAGCCCATTCCCATCCACCTAGATTCTTTGGTGCAGCAGCTCAAGGAAAATGTAGACCGAGCAGTTGCTTCAAACGGTAGCCAAAAAAACTTGCTGGTGGTAGATGATGAACCTCACATTCGGGAACTGCTTCGCCAAGAGTTAGAAGCCGAGGGCTATTTAATTAGAACAGCTCAAGATGGTATTGAAGCCTTGCGCTTGGTGAAAGAATTGCCTCCCGATCTGATTATTCTAGATGTGATGATGCCCAACATCAGCGGGTTTGATTTAGCGGCAGTTTTGAAAAATAATCCAGCCACTATGAACATTCCTACAATTATTCTTTCCATTATTCAAGACAAAGAACGAGGCTATCGCTTAGGGGTCGATCGCTATCTCAGCAAACCCATTAATACAGAGTTGCTTTTGAGTGATATCAAAATGCTCTTAACTCAAGAAGTCTCTCATAAAAAAGTATTAGTTGTAGATGCCGATCTTTCGACAGCAAAAATTCTCAGTGATGTTTTAGTTTCTAAAGGCTACACCGTCACAGAAGCCGCAACAGGTTCAGAGGGAATTGAAAAAGCGCTTTCTATTAGACCCGATATGATTATCATTAATGCTGAAGTTTCAGAACAGCATAATATTGTTCAAACTCTACGATTTGACAACGGTTTGAAGAACGTCATTTTCGTAGTGGTGCAACAAGACTGCGCTGAGGCTAAACTGGCTCACCAGACAGCATAGCGAATCGCAGCCCATAGACTCAGCAACATGGACGATCAAGAAAAAGGAACGAGGAAAAGCTCATGACTCAAAGTATTCTAATTGCTGATGATGAAGCCCATATTCGGATTTTGATGGAACAAACGCTAGAAGATTTAGAAGATCAAGGCGTTGAACTCTTGCTGGCTACGAACGGGGCAGAGGCGCTAGAAATTATTCAAACCCAAAAACCAAATCTTGTGTTTCTAGATGTAATGATGCCGAAAATGAATGGGTTTGAAGTGTGCCAAATTGTTAAACAAAACGCTAACACTCAGTGTGTCCACATTATTATGCTGACTGCTAAAGGGCAGGAATTTGATCAACAAAAAGGCAAAGAGATGGGGGCTAACCTTTACATGACGAAGCCGTTTGATCCAGATGAAATTGTCAAAAGAGCTTCTGAAATTTTGGGGTTGGCTGCCTAGCGGCTCTGTAATTGGCAAAGATTTAGCCTTATGATACGTCGATAGAAGACGCAGAGTGAGAGGGCTATGACCAAGCGAGTGGGGATTATTGGCGGTGGGCAACTTGCCTGGATGATGGCTAATGCGGTTAAAAAATTGGGGTTGGAACTCATAGTGCAAACGCCCCAAGCGGATGACCCGGCTGTGGCGATCGCCACTCAAACTATTTTTGCTGCGATTGATGACGCTGCGGCTACGGCTCAACTCGTCCCCCTCTGCGATGTCATTACTTTTGAGAACGAATTTATTAACTTAACTGCGCTCTCACCTTTGGCACAGCAGGTTCCTTTTTACCCTAGCTTGTCTTCCTTGGCTCCTCTGCTAGACAAGTACAATCAACGCTCTTATCTCGAACGCCTCCATTTGCCTACGCCAAAATTCGTAGCGCTGTCTGAAGGGGCTGATTTGAGTCAACTGGGTTTTCCGGTAGTGCTGAAGGCGCGGCAGCATGGGTACGACGGCAAAGGTACATTTATTGCCAAAACGCGATCGCAGTTAGAACAATGGCTTAAGGAATTAGGACGAGGCTCAGAGCAATGGCTGTTAGAGGAATTTGTGCCGTTTGACTGTGAATTGGCAGTCATGGCGGCGCGATCGCGGACTGGAGAAATAATGATCTATCCGGTTGTAGAAACTCAGCAAGTTGAGCAGGTTTGCCGACGAGTTTTGGTGCTGCCTCAGGAACCCGCCCTGGTTGAACAAGTAGACGCGATCGCCCGGACTCTGCTCAATAGCCTAGATTTTGTGGGGGTCATGGGTATTGAGTTTTTTCGGGTGGACGGCAAAGTTTGGGTGAATGAAACTGCTCCTCGCACCCACAATTCAGGACATTACAGCCTCGATGCTTGTGTCACGTCTCAGTTTGAGCAGCAGTTGAGAGCAGTTTCTGGAATGCCGTTGGGCGATCCGGCTTTGCGGGGTACAGGAGCCGTGATGGTTAACTTGTTAGGCTACGAATCTACAGAACAGGAGTATCGATCGCAACGTCAACAGCTTGAGCAAATTCCCCATGCTCATGTGTATTGGTATGGCAAAAGCATGGCTCGGGTGGGGCGCAAAATGGGACATGTAACCGTCACCTTGTCCTCTGCCGAGCGAGAAGAGGCATTGGCGATCGCCCAGAATATTGAGTCTATTTGGTATCAAAGTGTCTAATTGAGCAACGTTAAATTTTTATCTTTGATCTAAATTTTTACCCTAATAAACAAGAGTGGGTCTGACAGGAGGCTGTCAGACCCTTTAAAGATGGTTTGAATTCGTCAAAACTAGGTAGGGATGGTTTGTACGAATCCGTAGCGATTCTCAGCAGTCCACAATTCATCCTGTGAGTTAAAACTGTCTCTTAGGAGACATCGAGCTTTGGCGGTGCGAACACTAATGCTAGTGCGAATTCGGTATAAAGGACAGACATTAGTGCGATCGCATCTCACTTACATTGATGACAGAGAGTGAAATTGCTACAACTGAGCGCTGCGGCTAGATTTAGGGCAGGAGGTACGGGCTCTAATCTAGAAATCTTGGTTGGGTAATTGCTTCATTTGTACCTGAATTCAAGATAGCATTGGCGCGCTCGATCGCCCGGAATGTTTACCAAAATTGGCGATCGTTAACAGAAGTTTAAAGAATGGATATGAAAGGCAATAATCAACCCATTCTTTTTTTAAGCCCTGACCCAAATCCTTCTTCCAGAGCAAGAAAAGGGATTTTGATCTATTTCCTGACTTGTTGAAAGAGGAAATTACCGGATACGGGCGATTTGGAAAAGCAAGCAATTATTGAAGCAAAGCGTCCCAAGTGGCTGAACCGACGATACCATCTGCGTTTAGCCCATAATTTTGCTGGGCTGCCTTAACCGCATTTTCGGTTTCTGCCCCAAAGACACCATCCACGACCCCGTTAAAAAAGCCCAGCCGTCGCAGCCGTTGCTGGAGTTGAGTAATGGCTGAACCGCGCAAGCCCAATCGAGGATGGGAAGCTCAACGTTGGTGGGTTGGGCTGGAGTGGGTGCAGGGGTGCCCGGTGCAGGGGTGCCCGGTGTAGGCGTAACTGGCGACGGACGAGTGGGGGTGGGGGTGACGGGAACAGTATTGTTGGCGGCTGGGAGGAGACGGTTCCAAGTGGCGGTTCCGGCAACCCCATCAGGGGCTAACCCAGCAGCTCGTTGAAATGCCGACACCGCCGTTGCGGTTCCTTCTTGATAAACGCCATCCACTGCGCCGGTGTAATAGCCTAGCAGCTTCAGCATGGCTTGCAGCTCGGAAACGGCTTCACTGCGATCGCCAATCGTCAAAATCGGGCGTATTCCCGGGGTTGGCTGCACCGTTGGGCTAACTGCTGGAGTGTTACGAGGGCGTTCTTGGGCGAGGGCAGAATCATGACTCAAGCCAAAACCTAAGCCAAACACAAGGACAATAAGTATTTCAACGAATAGTCCAGTACGGGGGACGACAGGAAGAAATGAGGCGCGAGGGGAATTTGAGAGACGAGTAAAGCGACTGTTCATTGCCGATATCTTCATGCCGATGACTTCTCTGCGAATCAGGTTTGTAGACAACAAAGTTAAGCTTTAACCGCTGCCTGAGGATTTTTCGACCTCAACTCTAATCTTGAAACCTTTTGTTAATCGCTACCCTTCACAAATCTTAAAAAAGCAAAGTCGATCGCCCTTCACAATTACCCTGCTGTTTTGAGGAACAACCGCGATCGCCCATCCTAAAGCATACTGAATAAGTAGACTATCTCGTTATGAACCATGCTTGATTTTGAACAATCCTCCCTCGACGAACTTGTTCAACCCGCTGTTTTAGTCACCATCATTTGTGAAACTGTGCTGAAAGATAGTGTGGTGGGTTTGTTGAAAAACCTTAAGGTAAAAAGCTACACCGTGGCTGAGGTGGAGGGAAAAGGGCGCTTTGAACTGCGGGTTGAAGCAAGTCATGATCGCGAATTAGCCACCGAAATCTCTAGGGCGATCGAGGTGGAAACCGCGACCGAGGTGGAAACCGCGACCAATGTGGAAACCGCGATTGAGGTGGAAACCCAAGTTGAGATTCGGACGCTAGTTTCTAAAGATCTTTCTAACGTGATTTTACATGCTTTAAAAGAGCAACAAAAAACCTTTGCAATTATTGCCTATCGCCAAACCGTAGAAGCTTTAGCCAATGATTAGGCTTGGGCAATTAGATTCAGCCTAGCTTCGATCGCCTGCTCAATAGACATCCTAAATTAGGGGTGAAAATCTGTAGAGAGTATGAAATAAAGCAAAATGCACCAAACTTAGGGGCAACGCATTTTGCTTCGCTTCATGCCCCCTCCAAAGCTACCTTGCCCATTCAAGGGGATGGCTATACAGGCATCAAACGCCCCAAGGCGCGTTAACACTCAAATCTAAGGCGCTGAGCCGAAGGGTGGCAAAGGGCTGTCCCAATCCTAAAGTTGCGATCGGGCTTTCTGTTGGAATTTGAACCTTAACTCCTGCCCAATGCCATTTCAAATTTCCTTGCCCGCTAAACTGCACTAACTGAGCATTCAGCAAGCTAAATGCCGGTGCTTGGATGGGATGGGCTATGCCGGCTAGATTCCAGTGAGATTTGAGATGGCACAGGGTGCGATCGCCTTGCCGAACCGTTACTGATGAGGGCGTTTCCCAGTCAAACTGCGCCATTTCCTTGGGTAACCCCCAGAGCGATCGCCCCCCCCGCCATCGAATCAGAATGATCGACATAAATATGTGAAATCCACGCACCGATCTGTCCTTGGTGAAAAGTCAGAGCAGGAACTGCAATGAACTCGTTGTAGCGCAAGGTAGACCCATCCCCATAAGTCCCCACATAAACGCCCCCTAGAGTTTTTCCTGGAAAGAACGAGAAAATTTGCAGGGGTTGAGGAATTAAAGAACGCACGCGCTCTAGCTCAACCGAGTACAAGCTAAGAAAGCCACGACCCTTTAAGCTCCAAGGGGGTTGAGGATAAGTCATCAGAACATGGCTCCGATTGCGTTAGGTTTGTGGAATTTTTTCAACGATTGTCGTTGCCCTTAAAGTCATTTGACCAGGTTGCACGTCAAGCTGATGAATGGATAACGACATTCCCGATAATTCAAAGTTGCGTAGATCTGCCAAAGTCATAATTTCTTGCAAGATTAGTTGAGTCAGTTGAGAACTTGTGCCTCCATCTGTTCCTGAAATTTCTTCAAACACGACTCGCTGACCCTGTTCTTGAACCGATGGCACAACGATCGCCTCTACTGCTTGCATTTCCTTTGGTTCACCCATCAAAACATGAGCCTTGAGATGAACCTTGCCAGCCTCTAAAAACTGAATATTGACATCTTGAACCTGAATGGCGATCGCTCATCCCATCGGGGTGGCTAATCGTGAGGTTCTGCATTTTATTGCGGATGTAATCTGAGTTAAAAGCTTGATTAACATCTTCTTGCGTCAATGTGACGTGGGCATCCGCTTCAGCAGATTGAGTCAATTCAATCTTGCCAAAAATAGCGCTGGCTGGATTAATTGCCACTGAGCCCGTATCCACTTGCAGCTTTTCCATCCGCAACGAGTTTTTCATCACTAAGCCTTCACCCGTCACCGAGACAGAATCAACTTTTCCTTGAATCAACTTTAGAGGGTCAGTGCGGATATCAACATTAACTTGCTCAACCTCGTCTAATTGTTGAGTAATGCCAACTTCTGCCGCTTTGCTTAACGCCTGTTCCCCTAAATCGGGTTCGCCCAATCCCATTTGCTATCTCCGTTTCATTACCGAGTAGTTCATTGCACTCGTCATAGAGTAGAGGATTGAACTTGCTTAAAGAATCTACATACCAGTAGATCAGTCTGCAACTGAGAGTCTATCTTTAGGAAGGGAAAAGAGACTGAAGCAATAGGCAGTTCTTTAAAAATTACCGCCCTTGAAAATCATGTAAATGCCCAAGACGGCTGCGATCGCCCCTAGCGTGGTAGACCAGACTGGGTGTTCCCCTCGAAGGGTTCTGCCTTGTGGGGTCTGAATTGTTTCAACATCAATCCAGGGCGAAACGCCGCGCCGAAACCAGCCGGTTACCGTGACGATCTCGTTTAGAAATTGTTCAGGGCGAAGGGGCTGAGGCATCAGGTTTTTGAACACGCCTAAATTAGAAGTGTGGTGGAGTCGAATGAATCCGGTTTCGGTGTGTAGCAATAAGTCTTGATGCAGCCGATTGCTAAATCCTCTGCGCCCCAACAGCTTGCCTTGTAGGCGAATGGGTGGACTATCGATCGGTAGGGCGATCGGATTGCTGAGCCAGGAGGATAGATCGGAGGTGAGCGGGAGATTGCGCTTGATATCTGGAAAGAAAGTATTGATGCGCCAGAATGTTCCTACGCTAAAACCGATCAGCGGAGCACCAATGAGCAGCGATCGATCGCCCCAAAGCCAGCTCAATCCTAGCCAGCCTGCTTGTCCGGCAATCCACCCTAAACTCCACAAGCCCAAAGCGATCGCCAGTCCTGCGGCAATGCCTAAAAATGGAGCGGCTTGTAATAAAAACCGAGGGTTGGGTTTGGGGTGATTGCGGGTTTCCCAGTCCAACTCGCTTTCTAACCGCCAATGCTGGGCATACATTCCTAATAAATGTAAGCGATCGCCCAATGCCCCATGACTATTATTGACGGCTAACCACTGACGGTAGGGATTGCAGCGATCCCACTCTAGGAACGCGGGGTTAGGCAATCCTCTTAATGCTTGACTTGCGCCTACGGGGATGAGTAAATCCAATCGCTCTAATAAAGAACTGGTCTGTCCTTGCCGCTGTATTTCTTGATGAATGCCGATCGCCATTTTAACTAGCCCACGAGTTAGCGCATTCGGATTTCCAGTCAATTCAGCGGCAGTGCGATCGCTGTAGTAATGGCGCATTCGAGCCAGTGTCAGTCCGGGTAACCGCAGAAAATGATACAGCCCATAAGCCAGGGAAGAAACGATAACTGCAACGGTTTGTAGAACGCGATCAGATTGGCGATCGCCCCAAATTGCCACTTGCCAATACACCCAATGCGGTAACAGTGCTACTCCAGCCATCCAAGACAGAATGGCAAAATCCCAATGACGGATATGCGCTAATTCCACCGCGTACAGAGCCGCAATTTCATCTTCACTCAACTGTTCTAATAATCCTTGGCTGACTACAATACGGGCATTGTTTGGCAAATAACCATAGGTCAACGTTAATGGAACGGCATGAGGCAGCCAGCCCAAACGAGGAACCTTCTGGTGCCGCTGCGCACAAACCCGTTTCAACAACCGCGTTGCCTCGGGGCTATGGCGCTCCAGCTCTACCAACGTCAGTGCTTGAAGCTGATCAGTTCTAGCCAACAGCGCATCGAGCAACCCCGGAGAAACCGCTAGCAAAATCAGCAGCAGCGGGATTAATCCAACCGTAAAATTGATGTTGAATGCTGCAAAACGTCGCAAGTCAACGGGCCAACTTATCTGCCATAACATCCAGTTCAACATGCCCTGCCCCACCCAAGGTAGGGCGCACACGCTGCCTAAAAACCCCACCACGGTTAGCCCTTCAACGCCCCAAAGTTTAGAGAAATCAACCTTGCCCAAGCTCGTCCATTTTTTTGCTCTGCCTGCTTGTTTCCAAGTCACTTCTGCTGGAATTGCATTCTCTTCTGGCTTTGCCTTTAGGATCGGATATACCTCTGTCTTCACTTCTGCTTCTGGGAGGGGCGATCGGGCAGAGGAGACAAGCTCTTTAGGTTTGGACGATGCTTCGGGGTTGAACAATTCTTCAGATTTGGGTAATCGGTTGGATTTGGGCAATCCGGGAGACAGGCTATGATTGGCTTCTGGAAAGGGAACTGTTTTTGGGAAGGGAACTGATCTGATCGCCGATCGCGGCTGAGGTGATGCATCGGTGAACGGGACAAAGCCTGTGAGATCGGCTGCGACAGATTGCGCCTCAGATTGCACCTCAGATTGCGCCTCAGATTGCGCCTCAGAATCCGATCGCCCATTCAACCTCGCCAAAGTTTGCCTTGCCCAAGTTTGTACCTGTAAATTGGCATGACTACAGAGCAACTGACAAAGGGCACTGGCTCGTTGCCGATCGCCCGTTTGAGCATAAGCTTTAACCAACTCCATCTCTGCCCTAGCGCGGGTGGATGGGTTGGGGGTCGATTGTTGGACACTCTCTAAAACGGCGATCGCTTCGGCATAATCTTGACGTTTTAGCGCCGCCAACCCTAACTGCAACCCAGAAGCAGGTTCATTCATATCGCCCATGATTGGTTCACCCAAGTTGCTCCGAAGTTGCCAGAGGTAGGATACCCCCATCGCTCTTTAACGTTTAACCCTGTGCTAACCCTGCGCGTGTTCTAAAGTAAAAGTAGCCGTAAAAAGTAACTGTAAATACTCCCTAAAATACTCCCTAACTCAAGACCTATGTCTCAACAAACTCTAACTGGGATCTGGGAAGATTTGTAAAAACCTTGTCCTATTATGGAGCAGTTCCATTTCTTAGCGATTTGGATTGGTTCCAGCAATGGTTTGGCAGTCGCCCTCATCCTAAAGTTAATCCTGCCTCTATCATGACTCCGTTGGAAACTATGACAAATTCTGATACAAAAACAGTCTGGGTGGGCGGTGCAGGCGCGATCGCCCAACAGGTGATGCAAAAGCTGACAGAAGATCAATCTTCACAAATTCCTCAAATTCGCATTCTGTCCCTCCCGATCGAGCAATCTCTCCCATCCAACCTACTCCCCCAAACCACTGCTATTTTGATTGATGCCGCTGACGAAACTCCAAAATTTATTCAAGCCCTCCAGGCATACGGCTTTGGACAGAGCACTCAACCTCTGTTCGATTTCACTCAGTATTCTAGTAATCTCAAAGAAGTTTGGGGCGCATTAGATGATGTCGTTATGGGGGGGGTGAGTGAAAGCACGATTCGCTTTGGAGATGGAATCGCTGAATTCTCAGGCAATGTTTCGATCGCCAATTCCGGAGGATTTGCTTCAGTTCGCACTCGTAACTTTGAACCCGCGATCGATCTCTCTAGCTCCGATGGCATTGCCCTTCGGGTGAAAGGCGACGGCAACCGCTATAAGTTTATGCTTCGCACTGAAGCCCGTTGGGATGGCGTTGCCCATTGTCATTCCTTCGACACTGTTGCAGACACTTGGATCACCGTTCGCATTCCTTTTGCCCAGTTTATTCCCGTTTTGCGCGCAAAACCGTTAGCAATAGTCCCCTTGATACTCAATGTATTAATGCTTTTCAGCTCATGCTCAGCAAGTTTGAATACGACGGAGCGCTGAATCCTTACTTTCAGCCCGGATTATTTCAACTCCAAGTTAAGTCTATCAACGGATACAGGCAATCTCTTTCAAACGCCGATCGGTTGTTCCCTCAACTCGTGGTGGTGAGTGATAGCCCTCAGATCGATGAAATTGTTCATCAAAGCAGCTTCCCTCATAGCATCATTCATCCGGATGAAAAGTCTGTAGATTTGTGTATTCAAGCCCTCAAACTTCGTTAAGAAAAACTTCAATCCAAGATCTTTTTCTCATTATTTTCTCCCTCCTCACAAGTTCCTCAAAGTGTTGCGATATAGGTAAAGACATCCCATGAAAGGTTACGCAAAGGCAGGTAGGTTTATATGCTTTACAAGATCTTGGTGGCAGTGGATGAATCGCTCATGAACCGAGGGGTTTTTGAGGAGGCTTTAGATTTATCCCGTAAAACGGGAGCCAGTTTGATGCTGGTGCATGTGCTGACCCCGGAAGAGCGAAACCATCCAGAGCTGCCTCGAAGTTATATTCCCTACTACTACCCCATCATTACCGATGAGCTGTTACAGCAGTATCAGGCAGAGTGGGAACGCGCCGAAACCCGAGGACTAGAACTGCTGCGATCGCTCGCCCAAGAGGCGACAGGCGTAGCCGTTGAATTTACTCAAAATATTGGTAATCCGGGGCGGGTCATTTGTGAGGTCGCCAAAAATTGGGGTGCAACATTAATTGTCATGGGGCGGAGAGGCAGAACAGGCTTAAGTGAACTGCTGATGGGAAGCGTGAGTAATTATGTGATTCATCATGCGCCTTGTTCAGTTTTTGTGGTGCAAGGAACGGCACAAGCTGCAACTGTTACACCCGAGGAAAATACAACCCTTGTGACCTCTGCAAAATAGTGGGCGGTGCGATCGATCGCACCTCAGCGAGTGGCTGTTGAGTGAGTGTTAGAGCTTCATTGGAATAAATTGTCGATAGCACTTAAAAACAACCGATAGGAGGCACCAATGTTTAACAGAATCTTAGTCACAATGGACAACTCGGATGCCATGAGCCAGTCTACCTTTGAAAAAGCCCTGGCTTTGGCAAAACTAAACCATGCTCGTTTGATGCTGCTCCATGTGCTGCCTCCTAACGCGCTAGAACATTCAGACTTGGATGCGTTGCAATCGCTGCACAAAACTGCAAAAAAATCAGGGGCTGGCTTCCGATGTCGCGCAACTCCAGGGAGATCATGACCATGTTATTTACGACTTGGCAAATCGTTGGGGCGCTGATTTGATTGTCTTAGGTCAGCATGATTTGAAGCAAAATGACCTTGCTCCGCCGGTTTGGTTTGCCGAACAAGCTCCTTGCTCTGTCCTGCTGGCTCAAAAACCCGATTCTCTTCATTTGAAAGCTAGTCAGGTTGAACAATTTGCCATGATGGCTTAACTTTCTGGCTAAAAGCCTTCTAGTTCAAGATTTATCTCATTGTCACAACCCATGCTACAAAAAATCTTAGTGGCTCTCGATTGTTCCGAAACCCATCAACACGTTTTAGATGAAGCGTTAGCATTGGCGCAAGCAACCCATGCTTCGCTCATGTTTTTCCATGTTCTTAATTCGTTTGGGCAAGGGCACCTGTACCCTGTCTATCCTAGTGCAGATGCTTATCCTGCTTTGTACGAAGAATCCATTCAACTGTATAGCGAACAGCTCTGGCGCCTTGAGGAAGAGGGCATGGCATTTCTGCGATCGCTGGCTCAACAAGCTGCCGCTCTGGATGTTTCAGTCGAATGTTCTCAAAGCCGGGGTGATCCGGGTCGAATGATTTGTCAAGCTGCCGAAAACTGGAAAGCAGATGCGATTTTAATGGGACGACGAGGGCGATCGGGGTTACGCGAAATGCTGCTGGGCAGTGTCAGTAATTATGTGCTGCACCATGCGCCTTGCTCGGTCATCCTGATTCAGGGCGTTTTGTCTGATGCTGAGGCATTACAAGAATATTTAGATGTGTGTTGAGTGGTTTAGTACGTTCATATATTTTTTCAGTGCGATCGCCCCAATCCGATTCCAATTCAACGTTTCTGCTGCATAATGTTGTCCGTGCAGCCCCATTGTTTTCCATTCATAACGGCGTTGCAGTAATGTGATCAATCCATTGGCGATCGCGGTTGCCGTGGGTTGCACCACGATGCCGCAGCCGCTTGCTTGAACATGGGGAGCAATCCCGGCTACGTCTGAAACAAGCAGCACGCGCCCAGCCGTCATTGCTTCTAGGGCAGCCAGCCCGAAGCCCTCGAAGCGAGAAGGCAAACAAAAAATATCGTAATGGTTCATCACGGCAATAGGCGACTGCTCATAGTCTGGTTCTAGAAACGTGACCGGCAGAGCAAGCCGTTGAGCTTGGCGTTCTAGAATGGAGCGATCGCCTTGATCAGCGCCTTGAATAACTAGCTCGACAGGAGTTTTTTTAATACTTTGGGAACTGCTTCTAAAAGCAAATCCAACCCTTTATGATGCCTATCCATGCGCCCAAAAAAGAACAGTTTGGGAATGACATTTCTGTGCCATTGCAAGCTAACTTCTGGCTCTGCTAGGGTGCCATTAGGAATTGTCAAGATGGGGGTATGAATCCCTAAGCGATGTAGCCAATTTCCCTGTCGAGTTTCCAAAACTTGCACAGCCTCAGCCTGTTGAAGCATTTGCTTTTCTATTAACCACCAATAAGCCCACTTTAAATGAGGACTTTTAGCAAACATGGGCGGACTGTAAACATCATGGGGGGCAATAATGGTAGGGCACGTTTGCTTGGTGGCATAAGCGCGACATGGCATAAATGCTAGGGTGAAAAATGCCGTTGAGAATCACTAGCGAACCGGACGGTAAGCAGCGGATATAGGCTTTTAGACGAGGAGAAATTTGGAAAGATGGACGGCTTTGAATCGGATTTGCGAAACATTTGAGGGTGTAGCCTGCTGCGGTTTTTAGAGAGGTATGGTCTGTCGCAGATCCTTCTGATAGCACTGTAACGATCGCTCCGGCTGCAACTAACCCTGATGCTAAGCCGTGTACCGCTTTAACAATTCCGTCATGGTGGCGATCGCCCTGAGTTGAAAAATGCCGAACGTAGAGGTAGATGTCGATCATTGGCTCGGCTTGACCGCAAGCCTCTTAAGTTACTCTAATGTTCTCTAGTGTTTCGATACATAATCCGGATTAAATTGGTGTATTTTCTAAATCAGCGTTGCCGAATTAGAGACTAATGGCAGTGCTGATTCTATGATTCAGACATAGACTCTCAACTTCTTCTATTGATTACTTAAAAAAAGTAGACGCTATGCCATCTGTAGTCGCTAAATCGGCGTTGCTGAATCGAAGTATGAACTGATAAAATTGACCGTTCTCTCGCCCCCTAAATCCCCCATTCTGGGGGACTTTGAAGGGTTTGGAAGTCCACCGATTTGGGGGGGGGGCTTTCATACTTGCATTCAGCAACGCCTAGTCGCTAAATCTTACATAGAAAACCGGAACGAAGGTTATTGGGTTGAAGGAACTCGGATCTCTCTAGACTCGATTGTTTATGGGTTTCGTCAAGGATCATCGCCAGAAGGAACTGTCCAGGCGTTTCCTTTACTGACGCTTGAACAAGTGTGTGGGGCGATCGCTTTTTATCTCGCTAATCGGGTTGAAATCGATGCTTATTTAGCTGCTGAGGAAGCTGAGTTTGATGCAATGTCTCAACCTTTACAAGTGATCGATCCAACATTGTATGGCAAGCTTATGGCTGAGAAAGCCGTAAGACATCAGGTAGAATCGTGAAGGTTCGCTACCAAGCTGATGCTGATTTAAATGAGATCGTAACCATTTACTCGGTTTCTGTGATCTGCTGCGATCGCAACCGTACATGGGGGCGATCGTAATCTACCTCCCCATATTAATGAATTGAGGGCAAAACGTTGAACAATTGCTAAGAATGTCCTGAATGCTGAGGAAGCTCTTTGAAAGATGAAAGCATTAGCTCTCAGGGTCGTTTCATTGGTTACTTCATCATGCCAGATTTGTCTCTCCTCATCGCCAGTCTGACTTCTCCAGAAACCGCTCATAAAACTTCACCCTCAGTCGTTCTCAGCTCTGCGTCTGCCTCGGTGCCCTTGACCTGTGTTGCACCTCCCAAAACACCCAGTTCCCCCGAAAACGCCGCCACAAACAGCAACCCCTGTCCTGAGTTCAGCCCACTTGCCGTTTCTGCTGCCATGCCGACTTCGAGTGAGTCGCCGATCGCTACATCCCTTGCCGTGACCGAACCCGCTCTGCCTGCTCTATTGCCTGCCCATCTAGCCGCCAATCCTTACCTACCTCAGCCTCTCGTCCGGCTTACTCCTCTCCAGCCTAATTGGACTAACAATCTCCGCCCCCGATCAACCAGCCAACTTTATCAACAGCGCCTTGAGGCATTGCGGCAAGGAAAAACGTACACTCGGTTATCGGCTGATAGTTTTTTGAACGTATGGGCGAATGCTTCTGAGCCAGTGGCTTATGAACAATGGACAGCGCTGCTGAAACAAGAAGCTGCGGCAATGGTGAAAGGCCAGGGTCAGAATCGACTTACTGTAATTATTGGGGATTCGATTAGCCAGTGGTTACCGAGTGAGCACCTGTTGAACGATCGCTTTTACCTCAATCAAGGTATTTCTGGAGATACGACGGGCGGCATCTTGCGACGGTTGTCCGCACTCAATCAGGTACGCCCCGATACCATTTATGTGATGGCGGGTGTGAATGATTTGAAGAACGGCAAAACAGATCAAGAGATTTTAGCGAATCTACAAAAAATTATGCAGCAGTTACGCCAAACTCATCCCCAAGCGCAGGTGATTATCAATTCCGTGTTACCGACTCGTTTAGCAGCGATTCCTGGCGATCGCACTACTTTCCTTAATCAAAAAATTGCCCAATTGGCTGAACAAGAAGGCGTGAAATACCTAGCGCTAACTTCTGCCTTCACCGATCGCGATGGGACATTGCGCCGCGAATTCACAACTGATGGGTTACATTTAAGTCCTCAAGGTTATGCCGTCTGGAGTAGCGCGTTGCGATCGATCGATGCAGTAACAACAGCAAGGCTAATCCCATAAAAATATCACTATCCTATTAACGAGTCATAACTTTAAAGTTACCACTCGTTAATACGACTCATTAATACAACGATTTTGGCTTGATAACGTTGTAAACTTACCGTGCTTTTAAGCCGGATAAATCCTCAACCGCCGATTGGGCTCTTCCCCAAAGCTCGACGATTTCAACCGATAATGCTCTACCAACTCATGCTGCATTTTACGAACTTGGGGCGATCGCGGCAATAACTCCACAGGTTGCCCCTTCGGAATCACAATTTGCTCAACTGCCAACCGCGCTTCTTCCAAGGCTTCAATCTCATTATCATCGCCATTGCGAGAAAACAGACTGATGTTGATTGGCTCATCTTCCCCCGCAACATCCATGTGCAGCATTCGTTGCAGCGCCCGGATAATCTGAGGCACACTGTTAGACTTGACCGCATGAATCGGAACCTGACGATTCTGAGCTAAATGACGTAGTTTGGAATGATTTTTGAGATGCGATCGCAAGGCTAATACTGCATCCGCATCATCAATATCTTTCGTCAGCGTGACGGGCAGATTTAACGCTCGAATGACCTGATCTAACTGATGACGACTAACAGCGTAAGGATAGACATGCAACGGCAAATCTTCACCGTTAGCACCTCTCGTAACGCCCACTTCATCAAACTGAGGCGTGAAATTTAGAGAGTCATTGAGAAGTTGATCAAACTGCTGTAGTTCAGACGGACGATTGAAAGCGCGACCCCTTGCAGATATCTCGGAGAGATCGGGCTGACGATCGAAAAAAGCTTGAGAGGCTGCCTCTGTTCCCAAATCGTTACGACGATAAGACGAGAGCGGTGTCATTTGTCCCGAAGTCCGCCAACCCCCATTGCGGCTACGGCTATTGGACTGCAAAGCGGCAGTACTCGTCGATGAGGGTCTATTGGGAGGATGGGGAGCATCGGGAAACTCATGGGTAATAACGGTTTTCCCTTTCTCATCCACCGCTCTGACTTGAGGATTGGGTTGTCGTCCCCGCAGCAGACTATCGACGGTTTCAGAAACGTCCTCATGAATCACCCACTTTTTTTGCTCTAGCATCTCTACCGCAATATCAAATGTAGGCGGTGCTTTACGCTCTAAGACGCTCTTTTGACTGCCTCGTCGTCGGGCTTCATCGTCGCCTAATGTAACCGATTGAATTCCCCCTACGAGATCAGACAGCGTTGGATTTTTAATTAGATTTTCGATGCGGTTGCCATGGGCAGTACCCACGAGCTGGACACCGCGCTCAGCGATCGTCCGGGCTGCTAAAGCCTCTAGCTCTGTGCCAATTTCGTCAATCACGATCACTTCTGGCATGTGGTTTTCAACCGCTTCAATCATCACTTGATGTTGCAGCTCGGGTCTTGCCACTTGCATCCGTCGCGCCCGCCCGATCGCCGGATGGGGAATATCGCCATCTCCAGCAATTTCGTTAGACGTATCAATAATTACGACGCGCTTGCCTAAGTCATCGGCTAAAACCCTAGCGATTTCTCGAAGTGCGGTTGTTTTACCCACACCCGGACGACCCAGCATCAAGATCGATCGCCCCGTTTCTACTAAATCCCTAATCATGCTGATCGTGCCAAAAATAGCGCGACCGACTCGGCAGGTTAACCCAATCACCTCACCCCCTCGGTTTCGCATAGCACTAATTCGGTGCAAAGTGCGCTCGATGCCCGCCCGATTATCGCCACTGAACAGACCCACTCGTTCAATGCAGTGATCGAGTTCGGCACGGCTCACCGGTGTAGTCGCCAAGTACTCGGTTTCACCAGGAAAGCGGGCTTCAGGCAAGCGTCCCAAATCCAACACAATCTCTACCAGCTTTTGGCGCTTAGGATGCTGCTTGAGCTGCTCACAAAGGTCATCGGGCAATATTTCTAGAAGTTCATCTAAATCATCTGTGACCAAGAAATCTGAGGTGAGATTTTCTTCCTGATTTGTAGTAGTTTGTTCAGCCTCAGAAGGCTCATCAAGTTCGTCGAAAGAATTAGCAGCGTTGAGTGTCATGGGAGTAATGTCAGGTTCCTGATGGCAGTGGAGCGGTGGTCAGTATTCTGAATTGAGGTCGGAATCTTTGCTAAGGGTGGGATGTTAATGGCGAGATTCCAGCCTAGGGCAAAACTTTTGGAATGACAGGTTTTAAGGGCATGGTTTTCAAAGGTGAAATTAGAGTGTGGGCAAGATGGACACCAGTCCAAAGCAGATCTGGAGAATCTTCAAGTCGAGGTGATGAATGAATGGGGTCCTGAATCGGTAGGGTAGGCGGATGCCTCGATCGATCTTCTAGCTGGTCTAACACGGGAGACAGTAAAGCTCGGGCATAGCTGCCGTAGGCAATTCCGCGATCGCCTTTTTCCCTCCACTTTCTCGCAACAAGCCTTGCCTTCTCAGCTTGTCAACCGTATGGCTATTGGTTCCTCCTGCAAGCTGCACATAGCCAGGCAGATCAGCCGCCAGAACCTTCTGACCCAACTTGACGGCTGCCCGAGTGGCACCATCCCCGATGTCCCCACTCATGGGTCTACCATCGGTTTGCCAAACCAACGCACAAGGAAGAGGAGAAATCAGCTCATAAAGTGCCCTTAAATAGTCAATTAAGCCTTCTCCATCGGGGCAGCTAATGGCAATTAGCTTAAGCTGAGGCACTTGGGGCGCGATCGCTCTCCATAGGGTAGTGAAATCCTGCAATCGTCCTACCTGAGTATGAATTTCGACAGCATCTACTCCAGTTAGAACTAGGGGCACGATCGCTGCGGGTGTTAAGCAGTGCGATCGGGTGCCAATGATGTGAACGGGACAAATGGGCAAGCAACGTCCACAGCCATAGCAGCGACTGTCAATAACGCCCGAAAAACCCCTAGGGTTAAAGGCGATCGCTTGAGCCGGACAAATTGCTTCGCAGGGACGCAGACAACTTGCAGGGCATAGGGCTGGGTCAAATTCAGCTTTCCGAAAATGCGGATCTTCCCCATCATTAAGGCTAACCATCAACCACGGAGATCCGGGTCGAAAGCCTCGGGATCGGGCTTCATCAGCAAACCTACCGACCACTTGTAGCGCTTCATGGACGGCAAAAATGACTGCGGGATCAGCCGCAACATCAACACAGTCCGCACCTGCCAGAGCATAGGACAGGGTTAAACTGCGGATTGCAGGGAGGTTTTGAAAACTAGCTCCGCAAATAAGCTTGAACCAGTCACCGTCCCTTAAGGCTTGCAGAGGATGAAGTAGATTAGTCACCTCTCTATACTAAAGGGTTCCCTCGGAAAAGACGATGACCTACACTACAGTTGTTTAAAAAGCTCAACATCAGTGAGAGCGTTGATCCCCAATGAGATCATTTAGACAGTTAGAGAAGGCGTCCCCTTGCCATAAAAGCCCCTTTCATCCCTCTCCTAGGCTGCCATCAAAACTCGCTTAAAGGCTTCCAATTAAAGCTGCGATCGCCCCCATTTCCACTACCACTCTAATTCTCGGCTCCAGTGTCGGTAGCGCAATCAAGAACTGTAGCTCCTGCTGGGAAAGCACTCCTCCTTCCAATAACCAAATGACCAGTCCTTTCGATTTGAGCGGCAACGTTTCTAACTGATATTTAGCAGCAGGCGGCAAAAAGTAGGTATATCCAACTGCGCCCTCTTTGCCCGTGTTCTTTTTTCCCAAATGGGGAGGACGAACTCCATGGACTCCTAACAAATAGGCACCCAAATCTCCCAAGCCTCGTGCGCTGATGTGCATCATGCCGTAGCCCGCCGCCCGCACTCGACGCTGGTAACGCCCCTCAGCACCGCCTTCAAGAGGAATCGTGATCCCAACTGCGCCAGAAGTCTCTAGAGCTTTAATGAACGGTTTGCCAGTAGTGATCAGCGCCATAAGTCCTGTGTCCTTTCCTGTGGGTTCACGTTAGCCTTAGCTGATTATAGTGAGGTGCGATCGCACTTCAAGCTACTGATATCAATTCCTTCCTAATCGGCTAAGAGTTCTCTCGCCAGAGCCAACCTAGCTTCTACTCACTGCTCTCATAAATCTAGCCCCTATCACCTTGAACTCTATTCACCTTGAAATTAAATGGATATTCCAGAGAAGGTGTCCTCGTTAAAATATTTACAGGATGGAGTAGACAACTACACGTTTGTTGCTTATGATAGGTAGCTGTTGCCAAGATAAAGCGATTCAGATTAGGTCAACGTTAAACACTGGTGAAACGCTTGAAGCCTATCTACGCTGTGGGATACTGAACAGTTTACTGTTCAAGTCCCGGCACTTCCAGGTTGAAGCGAATGAGATTTTTTTGAAACTCTTCAAGCCTGCTTGAACTATTGCAAAGGTTTAACGCAACTTTTTTGCCATCAGGAAAAGAGCTGTGTTGAGCCTCTGCTTTAACCCAACTGGAGACTTACAGATCGACGCGCTTTAATTTAGAGCGCACCCGTCAATCTGCTCCAATGCACCGTGTAAAACAGGGGAGACGTACTGTGTCCGTTGGTATTCTAGGCACAAAACTTGGCATGACCCAGATATTCAATGAGGCAGGGCTCGCAGTTCCTGTCACCGTTGTTCAAGCAGGTCCATGTACAGTTACACAAATTAAAACCGCTCAGACCGATGGCTATACAGCTATCCAGCTTGGCTTCGGTGAGACTAAGGTCAAATCGTTGACTAAGCCTGAATTGGGTCACTTGGCAAAGTCGAGTGCTGCACCGTTGCGGCATTTACAGGAGTATCGTCTTGGAGACACTACTCCTTACCAACTGGGTCAAGAAGTGAAGGCAGATGCGTTTGAAGCAGGTCAGCTTGTTGATGTGGTCGGCACCAGCATTGGTAAGGGCTTTGCAGGCTATCAGAAACGCCATAACTTCAGACGAGGACCCATGTCTCACGGTTCTAAGAACCATAGAGAGCCTGGTTCTACAGGAGCAGGCACCACGCCAGGTCGGGTTTATCCAGGCAAGCGGATGGCAGGGCAGATGGGCAACGTCCGGGTTACGGTTCGGAAGTTGACTGTGGTTCGGGTAGATGCAGAACGCAACTTGATCCTCATTAAGGGTACGGTTCCGGGTAAGCCGGGCGCATTGCTAAACATTCTGCCTGCAACAATTGTTGGAAAGTAGCGGGAGCGGAGGAACACTGCAATGGTTGATTGCAAAGTAAAAAACTGGGATGGCGAAGACAGTGGTACAGCGTTGCTGGAGCTGAAAGTCGCCAAAGAGGAAACCGCTTCCCATGTCGTTCATAGGGCGTTGATTCGTCAGATGCACAATTCGCGGCAGGGAACAGTTTCGACCAAAACTCGTGCCGAGGTCAGAGGCGGTGGTCGTAAACCTTGGCGGCAGAAAGGAACGGGACGCGCTCGGGCGGGTTCTAGTCGTTCTCCTTTGTGGAGAGGGGGGGGCGTAATCTTTGGTCCTAAACCCAGAGATTTTTCAGTCAAAATGAATCGTAAAGAGCGGCAATTGGCATTGCGAACTGCTTTTCATAGTCGAGTTGAAGACTTGGTGGTGGTCGCAGATTTTGCGGAGCAGCTCTCTCGTCCTAAGACTAAGGATTTGCTTGCAGCCATGTCTCGTTGGGGCGTTGAACCCGAATCCAAGGTGCTGCTAATTGTGGCTGAGCGCAATGAAAATGTGTATCTGTCAAGCCGTAACATTGCTAAGCTGCGAATGATTTCTGCGTCAAATCTCAATGTCTTTGACATTTTGGCAGCCGATAAAATCGTGGCGACTGAGGAAGCGATCGCAAAAATCCAGGAGGTATACGGTGGTCAAGTTTAATCCTCGCAATCTCCCGGATCTGGTGCGTCGTCCCCTGGTGACAGAGAAGGCGACCTTATTACTAGAGCAAAACAAATACACCTTTGAGGTTGCTCCTAAGGCGACTAAGCCGCAAATCAAAGCGGCGATCGAAGAGTTATTTGATGTCAAAGTCGTTGATGTGAATACCCAGACTCCTCCTAAAAAGGATCGGCGAGTAGGTAAGTTTTTGGGACACCGTGCTCAATACAAAAGAGCTGTTGTCACACTGGCATCAGGCGATTCAATCACCCTGTTTCCTGAAGTCTAGAATTCTTTGAGAGCTTGAGATTATGGGTATTCGTTCTTTCAAACCTTATACACCTGGCACCCGGCAGCGCGTCGTCTCAGACTTTTCTGAGATTACAAAAACTGAGCCTGAGAAGTCTTTAACCTTTTCGGTTCACAGCCCAAAGGGTCGCAACAACCGAGGTGTCATCACTTGCCGTCACCGGGGTGGTGGGCACAAACAGTTGTACCGGATGGTGGATTTCCGCCGGAACAAGCACAACATTCCTGCTAAAGTCGCCGCCATTGAATATGACCCTAACCGGAATGCTCGCTTGGCACTGCTGTTCTACCGCGATGGTGAGAAGCGTTATATCATCCATCCCGCTAACTTGGCAGTAGGGGCGATCGTCATTTCGGGTCCTGACTCGCCTTTTGAGGTCGGGAATGCACTACCCTTGGGCAATATGCCTCTAGGTACAACCGTACACAACGTTGAGCTAGTAGCTGGTAAGGGTGGACAAATCGTTCGGGCGGCGGGTACGTCTGCTCAGGTGGTTGCCAAAGAGGGGGATTACGTTACGCTGCGATTACCTTCCACTGAAGTTCGCCTCGTTCGCAAAGAATGCTACGCCACTATTGGTCAAGTCGGTAACGGTGACGTTCGTAATACTAGCTTTGGTAAAGCTGGACGCAAGCGCTGGAAAGGTAGAAGACCTCAGGTTCGCGGTAGCGTCATGAACCCAGTGGATCACCCCCATGGTGGTGGTGAAGGACGTGCGCCTATTGGTCGTCCCGGTCCTGTGACTCCTTGGGGTAAGCCAACGTTGGGCTACAAGACTCGGAAGAAGAAGAAGCTGAGCAGTCGGTTAATTGTTCGCCGTCGTCGTCGCACCTCCAAGCGTGGTAGAGGCGGACGGGAGTCTTAAAGTTCTACACGTTTTTCTGTATGTGAGTTGAAATTATGTCTCGCTCTCTTAAAAAAGGTCCGTTTGTTGCAGACCATCTGCTCAGTAAAGTAGAAGCGCTCAATAACAAGGGCGAAAAGCAGTTGATTAAAACCTGGTCAAGAGCTTCTACAATTTTGCCTCAAATGATTGGACATACCATTGCCGTTCACAACGGTCGACAGCATGTGCCTGTCTATGTGACTGAACAAATGGTGGGTCATAAGCTGGGGGAATTTGCTCCCACCCGCACCTTCCGGGGTCACGCGAAAAGCGATAAGAAGGCACGTCGATAGGAAGCCGCTAGGAGAAAACGATGGCTCTTGAAAATGGAGAAGTTAAAGCGGTCGCTCGCTTCATTCGGATGTCACCTCACAAGGTACGTCGAGTCCTGGATCAAATTCGGGGGCGTTCTTATCGGGAAGCACTAATCATTTTGGAATTCATGCCTTATCGAGCCTGTGAACCCATTTTGAAAGTACTCCGGTCAGCGGTGGCGAACGCCGAGCATAACGAAGGGTATACCCCAGCAGATTTGGTGGTCGCTCAAGCATTTGCGGATCAAGGTCCCGTGCTAAAGCGTTTCCGCCCTCGTGCGCAAGGTCGGGCCTATCAAATTCGTAAGCCGACTTGTCACATCACGATTACCGTTGCCCCTGGCGCGGAAGCATAGTCGCACCACATTATTGATCTCAGAGGACGCACCGTGGGACAGAAGATTCATCCAGTCGGTTTCAGACTCGGCATTACCCAAGAGCATCGCTCTCGTTGGTTTGCCGATTCTGACCGCTATCCAAAACTTCTCCAAGAAGATTACACCATCCGGAACTTCATTGAGAAGAACCCTTACAAGCTGAAAAGCTTAGATAGCCCTGGTATTTCCCAGGTGCGAATTGAGCGCAAAGCTGATCAAATTGATCTCGAAGTTCACACGGCACGTCCTGGCGTGGTCGTCGGACGAGGTGGTCAAGGAATTGAAGAGCTGAGAGTAGGCTTACAAAAAGCTTTGGGTGATACCGAGCGACAAATCCGCATCAACGTTATTGAAGTAGCACGGGTAGATGCTGATTCTGGCTTGATTGCCGAGTACGTTGGGCAGCAGCTTGAACGGCGGGTTTCCTTTCGTCGAGTGGTTCGCCAAGCGATTCAGCGGGCACAGCGGGCAGGTATTGAGGGGATCAAGATTCAGGTCAGTGGACGACTCAATGGGGCAGAAATTGCTCGAACGGAGTATACCCGCGAAGGTAAAGTGCCGCTCCATACTCTACGAGCTGATATTGACTACGCTTACCGCACAGCTCAAACTATTTACGGAATTTTGGGCATTAAAGTTTGGGTATTTAAGGGCGAGATTATTCCAGGACAGGAAGTTGAAGCTCAGCCTGCTAATGCTCAACCCCGTCGTCGGCAACAACAGCAGCGCCGTCGTCAGCAGTATGAAGACCGCTCTAACGAGGGATAGAGATTATGTTAAGTCCTAAAAGAACAAAGTTTCGGAAGCAGCATCGTGGTCGGATGCGCGGTCTGGCAACCGCTGGTAACAAAGTTGATTTTGGCGATTTTGCACTGCAAGCGTTAGAGCCTTCTTGGATCACTGCTCGGCAGATTGAAGCTAGTCGGCGTGCTATGACCCGCTATATTCGCCGGGGAGGTCAGATTTGGATTCGGATCTTCCCTGATAAATCGGTCACGATGCGTCCTGCTGAGACCCGGATGGGTTCAGGTAAGGGTAACCCTGAATTTTGGGTAGCCGTTGTCAAGCCGGGTCGAGTGATGTTTGAAATTGGTGGCGTGCCAGAAGACATTGCCCGTGAGGCAATGCGATTAGCATCCTTTAAACTACCCATCAAGACTAAGTTTATTGTTCGCCCAGCGGAAGGAGAATTTTAATCATGCCTTTACCTAAGGTTGATGAAATTAAGGATTTGAGCGATCAAGAGCTGAGCGATCAAATTACGACGGTCAAGAAGGAATTGTTCCAACTGCGCTTTCAGAAAGCTACCCGTCAGATGGATAAGCCCCATCAGTTTAAGCACAAGCGCCATCGTCTGGCTCAACTCATGACCATTGAACGACAGCGCCAATTAGCGGCTTCCGCCAGTTCAGAGGAGTAGGCTTTATGGCAGTCAAAGAGAGAGTCGGCTTAGTGGTAAGCGACAAAATGCAAAAAACGGTGGTGGTGGCGATCGAAAACCGCGCACCACACCCGAAGTACAAGAAGATCATGGTTCGCACCAAGCGATATAAAGTCCATGATGAAGAAAACAAGTGTCAGGTGGGCGATCGCGTCCGCATTCAAGAGACTCGTCCTCTTAGTCGCACGAAGCGCTGGGCTGTGATTGAGATCCTTGGCAATGCCCCCGACGTTTAAGAGCCACATATTTCCGACAACTAGGGGAACAAGGCGATGATTCAACAGGAAAGTTATTTAAATGTGGCGGATAACAGCGGCGCTCGCAAGCTGATGTGTATCCGTGTATTGGGCGGCAACCGTCGCTATGCCGGAGTGGGTGATGTGATTATTGCTGTTGTAAAGGATGCAATTCCTAACATGGCAGTGAAAAAATCTGATGTAGTTCGGGCAGTTGTAGTCCGCACGCGCAAAGGATTACGGCGAGACAGCGGTATGAGTATTCGGTTTGACGACAATGCTGCCGTTATTATTAACGCCGATGGAAACCCCAAGGGAACGCGGGTGTTCGGTCCAGTTGCACGGGAACTGCGTGACAAAAGCTTTACTAAAATCGTGTCTCTGGCTCCGGAGGTGCTGTGATGCCAAAACAAACTAAAAAAGTTTCTCAACGCACAACAATCCACGTCAAAAAAGGCGATACCGTTCAGGTCATCGCTGGCAGGGATAAGGGCACTATTGGCGAAGTTCTAAAAACTTATCCGGCTAATAGTAAGGTGCTGGTGAAAGGGGTCAACATTAAAACCAAGCATGTTAAACCTCAGCAAGAAGGCGAATCCGGTCAAATCACAACCACCGAGTTTCCTATTCATAGCTCTAATGTCATGGTGTATTCTACCCAGCAGAAGATTGCTAGCCGTATCTGTTACACCCTTAATGCCGACGGTCGTAAGGTGCGAATGCTGAAAAAAACAGGCGAGATCATTGACTAATCACTCTTCCCTGACCAAGTCCAGGGATATCTAAGGATAAACAGATGAACGATACACTCAAGGCGCTTTATCTGGAAAAAGTTGTTCCGAAGCTCATGGAACAGTTCCAGTATCAAAATATTCACCAGGTGCCTAAGGTCATTAAGGTGACCATGAACCGGGGTCTAGGAGAAGCGGCTCAAAACGCTAAGGCAATGGAAGCATCGCTTAAAGAGATTAGCGTGATTACTGGGCAAAAACCCGTGGTCACACGTGCGAAGAAGGCGATCGCTGGATTCAAAATTCGTCAAGGAATGCCTGTAGGCATTATGGTGACCCTACGGGCTGATCGGATGTATTCCTTCCTTAATCGCCTCATCAACCTGTCTCTTCCTCGAATTCGAGATTTTCGGGGCGTTAGCCCTAAAAGCTTTGATGGACGTGGAAATTACACGCTGGGCTTGCGTGAACAGTTGATTTTCCCGAAGTCGAATACGACTCCGTAGATCAAGTTCGAGGCATGGACATCTCCATCATCACGACTGCCCAAACCGATGAAGAGGGTCGAGCCTTGCTAAAAGAACTAGGAATGCCCTTCCGGGATAACTGAGGCATATCTTCACAAAGAGGAAATTATGGCGGCTAATGACACAATTGCAGATATGCTGACGCGCATCCGGAATGCGGGTTTGGCGCGGCATCAAACGACCGATATCCCCTCCACTAAAATGACCCGCAGTATTGCAGCGGTGTTACAAAACGAAGGCTTTATCGAAGGCTTCTCTGAAACAGAAGACGGCGTTAAGCGAACGTTAGTGGTGGCATTAAAATATAAAGGCAAGGCGCGTCGTCCTTTGATTACCACTCTTAAGCGGGTGAGCAAGCCTGGACTTCGGGTTTATTCCAACCGTAAAGAACTCCCCCGAGTTTTAGGCGGTATTGGTATAGCCATCATTTCCACCTCCAGTGGCATCATGACCGACCGCGATGCCCGGCGGCAAGGGTTAGGGGGCGAGGTCCTCTGTTATGTCTGGTAGGGCATAAGAAAAGAATTCATTTGTCCAGGAGAAACGATCATGTCTCGTATTGGTAAGCGCCCTATCCCTGTTCCCCCCAAAGTGACCGTCACGATTAGCGGTCAGCATGTTGCTGTGAAAGGACCCAAAGGTGAGCTATCGCGCACCCTGCCTCCTGAAGTGGAGGTTGTCCAGGAAGGAGATACTGTTCTGGTGAATCGCCGGAATGAGTCCCGACCTGCTCGGCAACGGCATGGACTTTGCCGCACTTTGATTGCCAACATGGTAGAAGGGGTTTCTCAAGGTTTTCAGAAGCGCCTAGAAATTCAGGGTGTGGGCTATCGTGCTCAAGTTCAGGGACGGAATTTGGTGCTAAACGTGGGTTACAGTAACCCGGTTCAAATTGAGCCACCCGATGGAATTCAGGTGGCTGTTGAGAACAACACTAATGTCATTGTCAGCGGCATTGATAAAGAAATTGTCGGCAATACCACTGCTCGAATCCGGGCAGTTCGTCCGCCTGAACCTTACAAGGGTAAAGGCATTCGCTATGCCGGAGAAGTGGTCAGACGTAAAGCTGGTAAGGCAGGGAAGAAATAGTTATGAAAATGACGCGCAAGGAATCTACTCGTCGCCGTCACGCTCGCGTTCGCAAAGACGTGACCGGTACGACAGAGCGTCCTCGGCTAGCTGTATATCGTTCTAATCAGCACATCTACGCCCAAGTTATCGATGATACGAACCATCATACGATGGTCTCTGCTTCGACCTTGGAAGCAGAGTTGAGGAAAGTGCTAGATTCGGCGAACAACTGTGATGCTTCGGCACAGGTAGGGAAATTATTGGCAGAACGGCGATCGCCCAGGGCATTAAGCGAGTGGTGTTCGATCGAGGGGGGAACCTCTACCATGGTCGAGTCAAAGCTCTGGCAGATGCGGCACGTGAAGGCGGACTAGACTTCTAGGAGAAATCAATATGGCTTCTAATGCTAAAGGTGGCGGTAAGAAAGGCGGTCGCGCCAAAGAAAAAGAGTCTGAGTGGCAAGAGCGTGTTGTTCAGATCAAGCGAGTCACTAAGGTCGTTAAGGGTGGTAAAAAACTCAGCTTCCGAGCGGTTGTGATTGTGGGTAATGAACGCGGTCAGGTTGGCGTGGGTGTGGGTAAAGCCAGCGATGTGATCGGTGCGGTTAAGAAGGGTGTTGCCGATGGTAAGAAGCATCTGGTTGAGGTGCCTTTAACTAAGTCGAATTCCATTCCCCATCCGGTTAACGGTAACGGCGGCGGTGCAAAAGTTATGATGCGTCCGGCGGCACCCGGTACAGGCGTTATTGCTGGGGGTGCGGTTCGGATGGTTCTGGAACTTGCTGGTATCCGCAATATTCTGGCAAAGCAGTTGGGTTCAGGCAATCCGCTCAACAATGCGAGAGCTGCGGCGAATGCTCTAGGTTCTTTACGTACTTTTTCGGAAGTGGCTGAAGAGCGGGGTATTCCAGTTGAGAATCTCTACGCTTAAGGCTAGTTGCATTAGGGCTAATTAGCAGGACTCAAGAGCTTTTATTGGATAAAACTATGAGATTAGAAGACGCTTTACCTCAAAAGGGTTCTCAAAAACGGAAGACTCGTAAGGGTCGGGGCATCGCGGCTGGACAAGGCGCAAGCTGCGGCTTTGGCATGCGCGGTCAAAAGTCCCGATCGGGTAGTGGGACTCGACCGGGCTTTGAAGGGGGACAAATGCCTCTGTATCGGCGCATTCCAAAGCTGAAGCATTTTCCCTTGATTAATCGGAAGCAATTCACGATTATTAACGTTAAGGATTTGGCAGGGCTGGATGCCAATAGTGAGGTAACTCTTGCTTCTCTGATGGAAGCAGGTATTATTACGTCTGATGACGGTCCTCTGAAAATTTTAGGAACGGGTGAGATTGCAGTGGCTTTGAATGTGAAGGCAGTTGCGTTTACTAAATCTGCTCGCGTTAAAATTGAAGCAGCCGGTGGCAGTTGTAATGCACCAGACTAGGAGTGCTGGCGATCGATTCTTTTGAGTCGCCAGTCTCGCTCTATAAGCTGTATCCAGTACTGAATCTATCCGTGCCACCACCACTACGCATAGAGGGAAACCTGCATGGTTGTTAATCGAGATAAAGCGCCATCTGCCCAAGAAACATTTGTGCAGATGGCACAAGCAGCCGGACTCCGAGGTCGGCTGCTTGTTACTGTGGGGCTATTGATCTTAGTTCGCCTTGGTATTTATCTACCTATTCCTGGAATTGACCGAGTTGCGTTCCAATCTGCTCTCCAAGGCAGCGGATTAGGCAGCCTTGTTAGTTTCCTAGACGTGTTAGCAGGAGGTGGTATCTCCGCACTCGGCATTTTTGCGTTAGGTATTTTGCCTTACATCAACGCCTCCATCATTATTCAACTGATGACTGCGGCAATTCCCCAGCTAGAGGATTTGCAAAAGAACGAAGGGGAAGCCGGACGACGCAAAATTTCCCAGCTTACCCGTTTTGTTGCGCTGGGTTGGGCAATCCTCAACAGCATTATGATTACAACTTTGTTGGTTAATCTTAAAGCTTTGAGTCCTGAATTTTCATCGATCGCCGAAACCGTCATTGCGCTTACCGCTGGCTCCATGTTTGTAATGTGGATTAGCGAGGTCATTACAGAGCGGGGTATTGGCAATGGTGCATCGCTGTTGATTTTTGTCAGCATTGTTTCTACTCTGCCTAAGTCTCTCGGTCAAACTTTAGAACTGGCGCAGAGCGGTGATAGCAGTATTGTGGGTCGGGTGATTATCCTGCTCCTTGTCTTCTTGGTCATGATTGTGAGCATTGTCTTTGTGCAGGAAGGAACCCGACGCATTCCAATTATCTCTGCACGTCGCCAAGTGGGTAAGCGAACTTATCAAGAAAAGAGCAGCTATCTTCCCCTGCGCCTGAACCAGGGTGGAGTGATGCCGATTATTTTTGCGAGTGCCATGTTGTCCTTGCCTTTTGCTCTAGGTCAGGCGTTTTCTAACAGCCAGGCGATCGCCACAGTGATTAGCTATATTCAACCCGGGACTTGGCTGTATCCGTTGCTACAGATGGTGCTCATTGTATTTTTCAGTTACTTCTATTCTTCGCTAATTGTCAACCCTGTAGACATGTCGCAAAATTTGAAAAAAATGGGTGCCAGCATCCCTGGCATTCGTCCAGGAAAAGCGACAAGCGAATATATTGAGCGCGTGTTGAATCGTCTAACCTTCTTAGGAGCCGGTTTCTTGGGATTAGTAGCAATTCTACCGACTGCCGTTGAAGGGGCAACTCAGGTGAGAACGTTTCAAGGATTAGGTGCCACGTCCATTTTGATTTTAGTCGGGGTGGCGATCGATACAGCCAAGCAAATTCAAACCTATGTGATTTCTCAACGCTATGAGGGGATGGTAAAACAGTGACGCGGCTAATCTTTTTAGGTCCTCCAGGTGCGGGGAAAGGCACCCAGGCGCAAGAACTGGCAAAAACTCATGCCATTCCTCATATTTCTACGGGGGATATTCTGCGAGTGGCTGTTTCTCAGAAAACAGATTTAGGACTGAAAGCAGGGGCTTATATGGATGCAGGGGATTTAGTTCCTGATGCATTAATCATGGAAATGGTGCGCGATCGCCTCCTCCAGGCTGACACTCTTTCGGGGTGGCTTCTCGATGGATTTCCTAGAACAGTCGCGCAGGCTACTTTCCTAAGTCGGCTCCTTCAAGAGATTAATCAGTCCTGCGACTCAGTGATTAACTTCGATGTACCTGATGAAATGCTAGTAGAGCGGCTCCTAGCACGCGGGCGAAAGGATGATAATGAGGACGTGATTCGCAATCGGCTAGAGGTTTATCGAAGGCAAACTGCGCCCTTAATAGACTTTTATCAAAGCCAGCAACTGCTAGTTACAGTTGACGGCTCTCAGTCAATTGAAGAAGTGGCAGCACAACTAACCAATGCCATTCAGTAAGTTTCTGATAGATAAAGATTTTATCTGTCTCGGTTCGTAGCCAAAACGGGTTCAGTCCCTACGTTTTTTAGCTAGACCTCCCACACCTCTATAAAAGTTTGTTAGGCTAAGTTGTTAAAACTTTTTGTAAGAAAACTTTAATAAAACTCGTAACTTCAATCTTTTAGTTTGTTCATCAACTCACCATAGGGAAGGTTCTCTTGTCTAAACAGGATCTCATTGAAATGGAAGGGACAGTGACAGATTCACTGCCCAATGCCATGTTTCGAGTTGACCTAGACAATGGGTTTAATGTCTTAGCCCACATTTCTGGCAAAATCCGTCGAAATTACATCAAAATTTTGCCAGCGATCGCGTCAAGGTAGAGCTGACTCCCTACGATTTAACCAAGGGAAGAATTACTTACCGACTTCGTAACAAAAAGTAGGTAGAGCGCTCAGTATTTTGGCGAATTACGTCTAGTAGTTTGACAAATGCTGTAAATATCGATATTATGTTGTGTTTGTAGTCTTTGTGGTAACAAGGGGACATGAAAGTCCGAGCATCTGTACGTAAAATTTGCGAAAAATGTCGCGTCATCCGTCGTCGGGGTCGTGTAATGGTGATTTGTTCAAATCCTAAGCATAAGCAACGTCAGGGCTAGAAGCCGTCTGTAGCTGTTAGCAGCACTCAAGACTTGCCCAGGCATCTGTTTTAGAGTTGAATTCTAGCTATATTTTTTAAGTCTGTCGCTAAAAGCAAAAATCAGAGAGGTTTGAAGCGTGGCACGAATTGCCGGAGTAGACCTTCCGCGCGATAAGCGTATTGAGATTGGTCTGACCTATATCTATGGAATTGGCTTAACTAGAGCCAAACAAGTCATTGCTAAAACGGGCGTTAATCCTGATACCCGTGTTAAAGATTTGAGCGATGCTGATGTCTCTCTTCTCCGAGAAACGGTTGAAAGTGATTATCAAATTGAGGGGGATCTTAGACGCTGGGAATCAATGAATATCAAGCGATTGATGGACATTGGGACTTATCGGGGTCGTCGTCATCGTTTAGGGTTGCCAGTTCGGGGTCAGCGAACTCGGACAAACGCCCGCACTCGTCGGGGCGGACGTCGGACGGTCGCAGGTAAGAAGAAAGCTCCCGGTAAGAAGTAAGTCATAGAGAATTTCAAGTAAAGGCACGAACATGGCGCGACAACCGACAAAAAGGACTGGAGCTAAAAAATCTAAGCGCAACGTACCCAGCGGTGTGGCTCACATTCAGTCCACGTTTAACAACACAATTGTGACGATTACTGACCCTAATGGCGAAGCAATCTCATGGGCTTCATCTGGCTCTAGCGGCTTTAAAGGTGCTAAGAAGGGTACGCCTTTTGCTGCTCAGACGGCAGCAGAGCGAGCTGCTCAAGGAGCAACTTCTCAAGGGATGCGTCAGGTTGAGGTTTTGGTTAGTGGTCCTGGCTCAGGGCGTGAAACTGCTATCCGAGCGCTTCAGGGTGCTGGGTTAGAAATCACCCTCATTCGGGATGTAACGCCTATTCCTCACAATGGCTGCCGTCCTCCTAAGCGTCGTCGGGTGTAGGCAGGAGTTGTTGCTCAATGAGGTAATCCTTTAATCTGAGCAACATTTATGGACAGATGGGTTAGGAAAGTAGCTTGCTTTCCAGGCGGTTAAGGAAAAGGGAGAATCGGCTGTGCCACAATTTCAGGTTGAGTGTGTAGAGACTGACATTGCAGATGACCAGAGTTCATACAGCAAGTTTGTTTTGGAACCCCTTGATCGGGGGCAGGGTATTACTGTAGGTAATGCTCTAAGACGTGTTCTTCTGTCTAACATTGAAGGGGCGGCTGTTGCTGCAGTTCGCATTGCAGGAGTAAGCCACGAGTTTATGACCATTCCAGGTGTGCGGGAGGATGTCTTAGACATTCTATTGAACATGAAGGAAGTGGTATTGAAGAGCTACTCGGCTCAGCCTCAAATTGGTCGAATTCGAGTGGAAGGACCTGTGACTGTGACTGCTGGGATGTTTGATTTGCCTACGGAAGTAGAAGCAATTAATACTGACCAATACATTGCTACTCTGGCAGCGGGCGCAACTCTAGAAATGGAGTTCCGGATCGAGAAAGGCGTAGGGTATCGAGCGATCGATCGCAACCGTGATGATGCAGGCGCACTGGATTTTCTGCAAATTGATGCAGTGTTTATGCCAGTTCGCAAGGTGAACTACACCATTGAGGATGGTCGAGTGGGCAGTTCGGTCGAAAAAGACCGGTTGGTCATGGAAATTTGGACCAATGGTAGTCTCACCCCTCAAGAGTCTCTGAGCCAGGCGGCGAATATTTTAGTGGACTTGTTTAATCCACTAAAGGAGATCGACTTCCGGCAGATTGATATCGAGGATGACGGTGAGATTGATCCCAACAACCAAATTCCTATAGAAGAGCTACAGCTTTCTGTCCGAGCATACAACTGCCTGAAACGAGCGCAGATTAATTCCGTTGCAGATCTCTTGGATTACACTCAAGAGGATCTGTTGGAGATCAAGAATTTTGGAGCAAAGTCGGCTGAAGAAGTCATTCAAGCGCTCCAGGATCGGTTGGGCATCACGTTGCCCCATGACAAAGCTTCTCGTCCTACTTAGGGTAGGAACGTTGCGGTCTAGCCCGTGTTTACTGTTAACCTCTAGTTTCTAACTGCTATGCGTCACCGTTGCCGCGTTGCCATGTTGGGGAAACCCGCTGACCAACGCAAAGCGCTTTTAAGAGCGCTCACTACTGAATTGATTCGTCATGGACGGATCACCACTACCAAAATCCGTGCCAAAGCGGTACAGGCAGAGGCTGATCGAATGGTCACACTGGCGAAGGATGGATCGTTGTCAGCTCGTCGTCGAGCTATGGGCTACATTTATGATAAGCAGTTGGTTCATGCCTTATTTGAAGGAGCACAAGAACGTTATGGTGCCCGTCAGGGTGGCTATACTCGTGTGCTAAGAACTATCAACCGTCGGGGCGACAATGCTGAAATGGCAATTATTGAACTAACCTAATTGCGCCATGTCAGCAAAGCTGTCTCAAACTATGAATTGCTTAGAGGCTGAAAATTCTTTAGCCTCTAAACCCCACCGAGTTGCTCTAGTCATTCAGTACTTAGGCACTCATTTTCATGGTTGGCAGCGGCAACCCCATCACCGTAGTGTTCAGGAAGAAATTGAGGCTGCTCTCCAGTCTGTTTTGCAATGCCCTGTAACATTGCATGGTGCCGGTAGAACAGATTCGGGAGTGCATGCTGCTGCGCAAGTGGCTCATTTTGATGTTGCAACCCTAATTCCTGCTCATCGCTGGGCTGATATTTTGAATGGACGACTGTCATCAGACATCGTCATTCGGGCATCGGCAGCAGTGCAAGATCATTGGCACGCTCGGTTCTCAGCACTTTGGCGGCGATATCGGTATACGATTTATACGGAAGCGCGCCCCAATTTGTTTGTTCGACCTTTTGCATGGCATTACTACCATGCTCCGCTGGATGAGTCGCTGATTCAAGCGGCTTTAGCTCCGCTTCTGGGTCGTCATCATTTGGCAGCATTTCACCGGGCTGGCTCTAGTCGCCCTCACTCTTGGGTCGATGTTCAGGCGGCGGAATGCACCAGGCAAGGAGCGGTAATACAAATCGAGATTCAGGCAAGTGGTTTTCTTTACGGCATGATGCGCTTGTTGGTGGGGATGTTAGTGGAGGTGGGGCAGGGGTTGCGATCGCCTGCCCAATTCACCGAAATCTGGACAGAGCAGCGGCGGGACTTGGTAAAATATGCTGCACCTCCCCAAGGTCTTTGTCTACTTCGGGTTGGCTATACCGATTTTCCGTTCCCCCCTGATTTATGGTTTGATAGCCAGCCTCGATTTGTTTTTCCGTCTTTGAGCGAGCCTGCTTACTGCCCTGGGTAAGTCTCCTCCCTCTGACAGACCAGATCCCAAGTATTTAAATGTGTTTATCAAGGATATTGAAGCGCCATGAACAAGACCTATCTCCCACCCCAGGAGTCGATTGAGCGAAATTGGTATATTGTCGATGCTAGTCAGCAACGGCTTGGCCGACTCGCTAGTGAAGTCGCTACTGTTTTGCGAGGGAAAAACAAGCCTACCTTCACACCGCACCTCGATACCGGTGATTTTGTCGTCGTTATTAACGCCGAGAAAGTTGAAGTGACCGGGAAAAAACGTTCCCAAAAACTTTATCGTCGTCACTCGGGTCGTCCGGGTGGAATGAAAACCGAAACTTTTGAGAAGCTGCAAGCTCGTATTCCTGAACGGATTATTGAACAGGCTGTGAAGGGAATGCTGCCTAAGAATACCTTAGGTCGTCAATTATTCACCAAGCTGAAAGTTTATGCAGGCGGCGAGCATCCCCATCAAGCTCAGTCGCCTCAAGTATTGGCAATTAATACAATTCCGGGAGGAAAAGACTAATGCAAGCGACTGATAAAAGCGATCGCGTCGTTTACCTAGGCACTGGTCGTCGGAAGACATCGGTGGCTCGTGTCCGTCTCGTCCCAGGTTCAGGTCAATTGATTATCAACCAGAAACCGGGCGATCTGTACCTCCAGTTCAATCATGGCTATTTGGCGGCAGCGAAAGCTCCTCTAGAAACCCTTGGTCTAGAAGGAGAGTATGATATTTTGGTCAACGTCCATGGAGGGGGCTTAACTGGACAAGCGGACTCTATTAAGTTGGGTGTGGCGCGGGCACTTTGCCAACTTGACCCTGATAACCGCAAACCTCTAAAAGTTGAGGGCTATCTGACCCGTGATCCTCGGGCAAAGGAACGGAAGAAGTACGGCTTGCACAAAGCGCGTAAAGCTCCTCAGTACTCTAAGCGTTAATTTGAAAAGGTGGGTCACTCGCTTCTTCCGAAAAATTTCGATAGAATTGTAAAGGCATTACAGGCATAATCATGGCTAAAGATATTCATCCTAAATGGTATCCTGACGCAAAAGTTTACTGCAACGGCGAGGTCGTGATGACCGTGGGTTCTACTCGACCCGAACTGCACGTTGACGTATGGTCAGGAAATCATCCCTTTTACACAGGGACTCAAAAGATTATTGACACTGAGGGTCGCGTTGAGCGCTTCCTCCGCAAGTACGGCATGACAGATGCTTCGCAGGCTGCACCCGATCAGAAGTAACGATCACGGCTGAATAAACCTGCGGCGGTTAGCTCAACGATTAAGATCAGAGCTAGCCGCTATTTGTTGTAAATCAGAGACTTAATCTCTCAATTTCCTGATCTTGAGGCAATTCCCATGGCTGAATCTTATCTAATAGCCAAGCTTGATTCTGTTGAGCAAACCTTCAACGAGTTGACTCGTCGCTTAGGTGACCCTGATGTAGCGCGTGATCCAACGGAGTTCCAGAGAATTGCCCGTGCCCGTGCATCGCTGGAAGAAACCGTCAATACTTACGATGAATGGCGGAACACTCAGGCAGGTTGGGAAGAAGCCCGGTTGATTTTAAAAGAATCAGGGAGTGATGCTGAGCTGCGGGAAATGGCAGCGTTGGAAGCGGAAGAACTTGCGGCGCAGTTGGAGAGTTTAGAGCGAAAACTGAAAGTACTGTTGCTTCCTAGAGATCCGAATGATGACAAGAACATCATGCTGGAAATTCGGGCTGGAACAGGCGGCGATGAAGCAAGCATTTGGGCAGGAGATTTGGTGCGGCTCTATTCTCGATATGCCGAGGGTCAGGGTTGGCGGGTCAAGTTGGTGAGCGAGTCTTTGGCTGAAGCGGGCGGCTTTAAGGAGGCCATCTTGGAAGTACAAGGCGATATGGTTTATAGCAAGCTTAAGTTTGAGGCGGGCGTTCACCGAGTGCAACGGGTTCCGGTCACCGAAGCAGGGGGACGCATTCATACTTCAACGGCGACTGTGGCGATTATGCCGGAAGTGGATGATGTGGAAGTGGTAATTGACCCGAAAGATATTGAATTGACGACAGCGCGATCGGGCGGTGCAGGAGGGCAGAACGTCAACAAGGTTGAGACGGCGGTTGATTTAATGCACAAACCGACGGGCATTCGGATCTTTTGTACTGAAGAGCGATCGCAGCTTCAAAACCGGGAACGGGCGATGCAAATTTTACGGGCTAAGCTATACGAGATTAAGCTGCGGGAGCAACAGGCAGAAGTAACTTCGATGCGGCGATCGCAAGTTGGCACAGGTTCACGCTCAGAGAAAATCCGCACTTATAACTACAAAGATAATCGTGTTACCGATCATCGGCTGGGTCAAAACTTCACCCTGAATCCGGTGCTGGAAGGCGAAGTAGAAGACCTGATCCAATCTTGTATTACCCAAGATCAGCAGGAACGTTTAGAGGAGTTGGCTTCTGAAGCTTCGACCGCAACGTCAATTTAATCTTGAAGTTCATTGGCAACGCTGATGTTTGAGTCATCCCGGAATGGCAGCTAACGCTTCAGCATTGCGTCTTGGAATTTCATGCACCAAAAAATCGTAAGCCATGCTGGTATTCGGGAAAATCGATCGCGCTTCTTGCAATAAATCGTCTAGCTCGATCGCATTGCCTGGTGCATACCGAGGGCTAAAGTGAGTCATAATCAGCCGCTTCACCTGTGCCTCTGACGCGACTTGCGCCGCCATCGTTGAGGTAGAGTGCAGCCGCTGATAGGCTAACTCTGCATCCTGGTGAGCAAAAGTTGCCTCATGCACCAAGACATCGGCACCCAGGGCCAGGGCGATCGCATTTTCACAAAAAACCGTATCGGTGCAGTAAACAAACTTCCGCCCTACCTGGGTTTCGCCACACAAATCAGCCCCATTAATCCGCCGACCATCGGGTAAAGTAACGACTTCACCGCGCTTTAGCTTGCCGTACAGCGGACCTGATGGAATGCCTAGCGCGGCAGCTCGTTCTACATCAAACCTACCGGGGCGATCGTTCTCTTCCACCCGGTAGCCAAACGCCGGAACGCGATGGGTCAGGGCTTCACAACTTACTGTGAACTCAGAGTCTTTAAACACGATCCCAGGCTGAACCGTATGAACTTTAATTGGATAGGAAAAATGGGTTTGAGAATAGCGTCCACACGCTCTGAGATACTCGTCTAGTTTGGGCGGACCATAGACATCAATGCGGCTAGGATTCCCGGCTAGTCCACAGCTTGCCAGTAAGCCCATCAGCCCATAGGTATGGTCTCCGTGCATGTGGGTGACGAAAATACGAGTGATTTGGCTAATTTTAATATCGCTGCGTAGGATTTGGTGCTGAGTGCCCTCACCACAGTCAAACAGCCAGGTTTCGGCGCGTTGGGGCAGACGGAGGGCAATGCTGGAAACGTTGCGCGATCGCGTGGGCACGCCAGAGCTAGTTCCTAGAAACGTGATTTGCAAGGTTTGAAAATCCTACAAAGCTTTCAACTTCTCCATCTTAGACCGATCGCCTTCAGAAATATATCTACATAACCCTGGTGCCAGTAAATCTTGGTTCATGGGGAAACCTACAAAGGCTTTGAAGCGTCAGGGCAAAAAGTACTTAATTGTTCATCTCTTGTTTAAACTCTCGTAATATTTGCCTTAGGATAATCCAGGGTTAAAAATGCCCCGATCTCAAAAAATTCCTTTGAAAGTCTTTAAAGCGTTCTCTAAGTGTGCAAAAGTAAGTGTGCAAGGAATTGATTCTCATGACATCGAAAGTCTGTGCCGCAGCTCCGTCCATTGCACTTCGGCAAGTTTCCAATGCCCTTCGCCTGGGCAAAAAGTCTGGGTGGATGGCACTATTAATTTGGCTCATTGCTGCCCCCGTTCATGCTGCCGCTTTAGAACTGCGAGTTGCGGTTGAGCGAGATGCTAGCCAGGTTAAAGTGGGCAGTTCAACCGATGCCGTCTTAAGGGATGTGGCGACGGACAAAGAAATCTCTCAGATTCCCGCAATGAACGCTATTCTTGCTGAGCCAAAGGCGGGGCTAGTGGCGTTCAGCCAGTTTCAAGCTGGGCAATTTGGGTAGAACCTAGCAACGGCGGCTACGTCTTTGTGGGTGACAAGTGGTATCGCGGACGGGTTTTGGTGGTGCCTACAGACGGCGGGCTGACTGCGGTCAATTACGTCGATCTTGATCAGTATCTTTATAGTGTGGTCGGTGGAGAGATGGGGTCGCGTTTTCCCATGGAAGCCCTACGAGCACAGGCGATCGCCGCTCGGACTTACGCCCTTTACCAACGCCAAACCAGCGCCAACGATATTTTTGATGTGGGCGACACGACCCAATGGCAATACTACGATGGGCTAGATCTAGAAACCGCCGAAACCAGAGCCGCCGTTGATTCTACCCAAGACATCGTTTTGACCTACGATAACCAAATCATTAATGCTGTCTTTAGCGCTTGTTCGGGTGGGCACACACAAAACTCTGAAGATGTTTGGACGAGTGCTCTCCCTTATCTGCGGGGCGTAAAAGACTACGACTTGACCGTTACCCAAGCCTTAGAAAGCTGCCAATGGACGATGAATATTTCAGCCCAGAAGCTTAAGCAAGCAGTGCCTAATATTGGCAGTATTAGGGGCTATACTGCCGAACCTTCAGCGAACGGGAAAATTGCTCAAATTAAGTTTGTTGGCACTACTGGCGATCGAACGCTGACCGGAAATCAGCTTAGAGAAGCATTAGGTCTAAGGGGCATTCCTTCCCAAATTGCGGTCACCCAAACGCAGCCCGTGGCAAGTACAGGCAATCCACCTGTGATGCCTTCTGAATTTCGCTTCAGTGGCGGCGGTTATGGTCATGGCATTGGGCTAAGTCAGTGGGGCGCTTTTGGCATGGCGCAGTTGGGTCAAAACTATGCGCAAATTTTGCTGCATTATTACACGGGGGTGAAGTTAGCCAAGCTAGAGGTTAACTAGGGGTCTGGCAAGAAATAAATGAGGGGGGAGGAAAGAATTCAAAATGAGCAGCCTTTAATTCTGAATTTTGGGCGATCGTCTGCTGAAGGCTGACCCGATCGCCCCTGAGCTAAACTGGAGAGTATGACCTCCGACATTAAAGCCCTACCCACCGAAGTTATTCACCTCATGGCGGCTGGAGAGGTGATTGACTCCTTAGCAGCGGTGGTTCGAGAATTGGCAGAAAATGCCCTTGATGCAGGCGCAACCCGCATTAGTATTGGGGTATGGACTGATCAATGGCGGGTTCGGGTTGCTGACAATGGCAAGAGTATGGCGATCGCCGATCTGCACCAAGCTGCCCTGCCCCACAGCACTAGCAAAATCCAAGATCGCCGTGACCTCTGGCACATCTCCAGCCTAGGCTTTCGAGGCGAAGCGCTGCACAGCCTTGCTCAACTTTCTGAGCTAGAAATTTGTAGCCGCCAACCCAACGAAGACGAAGGATGGCACGTTGCGTACAATCACCAAGGCAAGCCAGTTGGGGTTAAAACTGTGGCGATCGCTCCTGGCACCATTGTCACAGCGACTGAAATCTTTAGTAACTGGTTGCCTCGCCGCCAAAGCCTGCCTACTCCAGCCCAGCAGCTACGCACGATTCAACTCGCCGTGCAACATCTGGCGCTGTGCCATCCCCACGTGACCTGGCAAGTCGAGCAGAGCGATCGCCCGTGGTTTGCTCTGTGGGCAAGTCCCTCCCCTCAGCAAATTCTGCCGCAAATTCTGCGCGAAGTCGAAAGTACTGACCTGAGAGAAAGTCGGGGTGTAGATCTGTTCGCCGAGCAAACACCCGGAGTTTATCTTCTCTTGGGCTTACCCGATCGCTGCCATCGTCACCGCCCAGATTGGGTCAAGGTAGCAGTTAATGGTCGTGTTGTCAAAGTACCCGAATTAGAGCAAACTCTTTTTGGGGGGCTGCGGCGCATTCTTCCCCGCGATCGTCATCCCGTTTGTTTTCTCCATCTCCGGGTTCCGCCAGAGCAAATAGACTGGAACCGCCATCCCGCTAAAACCGAAATCTATCTCCAACATTTGGCAGATTGGCAAAAGCTCGTTAGTCAGGCGATCGACCAAACCTTGCAACTGAGCACCAGCATTCCTGATGCACTTTACACCTCACGAGCCAGCACCCTGATTAAAGCTGCCGAAGCTCAGGGCAGCTATGGTGGATCTGGGCTGAACGTAAATAGCGCGGATGTCAGTGGCTCGGCGATGTCTCTGAGCGCGATCGCCCAAGTCCGCCAAATGTATATTTTGGTTGAACACTCTAGTGGGATGTGGTTAGTCGAACAACATATTGCCCACGAAAGAGTGCTGTATGAGGAACTGAGCGATCGCTGGCAACTCGTTCCTGTCGAGCCGCCGATCGCCCTCAGCCAACTTTCTGCAACCCAGATTCAACAGCTCGAACGCATTGGCATTCTCGTCGAACCTTTTGGTGAGCAGCTTTGGGCAGCCCGCACCGTGCCTGCCTCCCTGGCTCAACGCCCAGACTGCGCCGATGCCTTGATAGAACTAAGCCGAGGCGGAGATTTAGAATCCGCCCTAGTCGCCACGGCTTGTCGTACGGCAATTCGCAACGGCACAGTCCTCTCTCTCTCCGAAATGCAAAATTTGATCGATCGCTGGCAAGCGACCCGCAACCCTCGCACCTGTCCCCACGGTCGTCCGATTTACCTGTCTTTAGAAGAATCTAGCTTGTCGCGGTTTTTCCGACGGCATTGGGTGGTGGGTAAAAGCCACGGAATTTAGGAATCTAGACGCTGGCGGGGGCGATCGCCGTTAATTCAAAGCAATAATTCTCAATCACCGGATTCGATAAAAGCTGATCACACATCACATCAAGCTGCTGCCGAACCGCCGCCTCATCTGCGGCTTGCAATTTCACCTCAATGTACTTACCAATGCGAACCTGCTCCACATTGTCATACCCCATGTGCTTCAAGCCAGCCTGAACCGCCGTCCCTGCTGGATCAAGCACCGAAGGACGAAGCGTAACGTAGATACGAGCATGATAGTTTTGAGACATGGGGGATGACAGCGGCGCTAAAAGCGCACGAAATAACATGGATCATTCTAAGGCAAAACCTGAGGCAAAACTGACAGGCTACTGACCGATTAAAATAGACAAAAAGCCAGGACAGATCACCGCATCGTCATGAAAATCCAACGAACTCGGAGCCAGGAACGCATTCTTACCTTGCTGAAAAGCTTGAAGCAAGCAATTTCTGCCCAAGATATTTACGTTAAACTGCGCGAGGGCAAAGACAGCATGGGGCTTGCCACCGTTTATCGATCGTTAGAAACGTTGAAACTAGAAGGCGCAGTGCAGGTGAGAACCGTTGCAAATGGCGAGTCACTTTATAGTACTGCCCAGGAAGATAAACATCATCTCACCTGCTTACAATGTGGCGCATCTATTCCAATTCACGAATGTCCGGTGCATGAGTTGGAAAATCAACTGCATCAATCCCATCAGTTTAAGATTTTCTACCATACTCTGGAGTTTTTTGGGCTTTGCACCGCTTGTCAAGTTGCCCCTTAAAATGAACTGCTTAAAAGTGAACTGCAAATGAGGTGCTAGCGATCGCCTGCTGATGTTCCACCGCAAGATCTGGAACGTTTTGGCTTGTCATCAAGCGGTGGTCATGGCTCAATGGCAGGTGACCTTCAGAAAAATTGGGCGATATGAAAGGGTTACTGAATCAGGCAGCCAAGAAAATTGAGAGTATGGTGCCGCAATACTCTCTCATTGGAGAATCCATCTTTTTTGATAAGGCGCAATTTCCCTGGGCAGATGGGTTGGAGGCGAACTGGAAAGTGATTCGTCAAGAGCTAGATCAAGTTTTGGAATATGCAGATTCGTTGCCCAACTTTCAAGATATTTCGCCTCGGCAAAGCCGGATCGCCAATGATAATCTTTGGAAGACTTTCTTTTTCTATGGCTTTGGGTTTAAGGCACAGAAGAACTGCGATCGCTGTCCCGAAACCACGAAACTTCTCAGCAAAATTCCGGGTCTCAAGGTTGCTTTTTTCTCCATCCTTGCTCCTGGCAAACACATCCCCGAACATCGAGGCAAACATAAGGGACTGATTCGCTATCATTTGGCGCTAAAAGTTCCAGAACCTAGAGAAGCTTGCCGCATTCGGTTGGCGGATCAAATTGCGTATTGGGAAGAGGGCAAAAGCCTGATCTTTGATGACACTTACTATCACGAAGTTTGGAACGATACGGATGATTATCGGGTGGTATTGTTTTTAGATATTGCGCGTCCGCTGCGGTTTCCGTTGTCGTTAGTTAATTGGGTGGTGAATCGTGCGATCGCAATTTCGCCGATCGTGCAAGTGGCGAAGGGGAACCAAGAAAGCTGGGAAAAACAGTTTGAGGAATTGTTGAAATAATTATCGCTTAAGGGGCATCTGAACCAAGCTAACAAAACTCGCCACCATGGCTAAACCTGCCGTTGCATAAAACACAGCGGGTAACCCTGCCGAGCTCCAGATTGAACCGAGGAAAGCAGGGGAAATGAACTGCCCCAAAGAGTTAAACCCAGTCCCGATCGCCAACACGCTCGTTCGGAGGTGGGGTGGCGATTCGATCGCCAAAGCATCGTAGAGGTTGGGAGTGATAATGCCAAACCCAACGCCAAAGAGAACAGCAGCCGGAACGATCAGGTAAAGCTGAGTGAGAACGGGAATGGTGGCTAGGGTCATTGCCATGAAGCTAAAGCCCAAGGCGATCGCCCTTGCCTGCCCCAATTGTCGAGATACCCGACTTGCCCCAAAAGCCGACACTAGAACCACTCCGACCAACCGAATTGCCAACACAAACCCATTAAGCTGGGGGTCAGCCCCGATCGCCTCTTTAAGATACAACGGCGTGTAAATTACCACCGCATAGACAATTGCCGCCGCCACCATAATGAACAGATAGAGCCGAAGAATATTGGGCTGAGTCAGAATCTTAGATAACTCCTTGGTATCGCTTTCCATTACAGAAGCAGAGCGAGGTGATTTCTTAAGAAAACAGCCGCCACGATCGCCATAGGCAACCCCAGACCATAGATGTAAAAGGCGTGTTGCCAGTGAGTCTGACCGATCCAACCGCTCAGAATGGGGCAGACGATCGCCGAAGTCGCCATGGCACTCGTGGCATAGCCTAAAATCCGAGTTCTCGCTTCCCCATCGTACATACTGCCCAAAAAGCCAATGGTTGCCGCAGCAATGCCGCCACTGGCAACGCCCAGCACCGCCCGACTCAGAATTAAAGCCGAAAAATCAGTTAAAAAAGCCGTGGCGGTTCCGGCGATCGCATATAGCACCAAACAGGGCAGCATCACCCTGAGCTTGCCAATTCGGTCTGCCAAAATTCCAAACAGTGGCGTAGAAAGGGCGCTGGTCAAAGCATGGGTGCTAACCAACATGCCCACCCATTGAGGATCGAGCGCCAGTTCCAGCTTCATCTCAGGCAACACGGTCGGCACAACACCCCCCGACATCGTGGTTAGCCAACCAGTAGCGAGCAAAATCAAAAATTGGTAAAACCGTTCTTGCTTAACGGGTTCGGAGATTATCAAAGTAGTCCTTCGGGAAATGCAATAGACCAAATAATTCTTTCGATTCTAAATTTAAGCTGATTTTGGACCTCTACAGGATTACAGCAGGTGCAGTTCCTAAATTGCACCTCGTGTAAATTGCTGCTGAGTCAGGGGTGGTAATTGCCCCTAACTCGCTCCTTTTACAAGCATCAGAGCCCTAAGTGCCAGGATCAAAACCTGCACAGGGGGGCTTGTCAACCCGTGCCCTGTCTTGTTTGATAGCTAAGGTGGACTATACTATCCCCGTGAGCAGTAAATGGAACTGGCAACAGAACTCAAAGGTCAGACGATACAAAATCAGGTTCGTGAGGTTGGAATTAACCCGAACCACTGGTATCCTGTGGCTTGGGCTGAGCAGTTGAAGGCGGGGCAGATTCTGCCAGTAACGGTGTGGCAACAGGCGATCGCTGTTTATCGCACCGCAGCCGGTCAAGCCTTTGCTCTCGAAAATGCCTGTCCCCACAAAGGCATTGAGCTGCACAAGGGCGAAGTCATGGGTAACTGTATTGCTTGCCCCTACCATGGTTGGGAGTTTGACCAAGATGGACAATGCGTCAACATTCCCTACTTTCCAAAAACTCAGATGCTGCCCCGTGCCGCTGCTCGAAGTTACCCCACGCAAGAAAAATATGGCATCCTCTGGGTTTTTCCGGGCGACGCGGCTCTAGCCAGCCAGCACTCCCTCCCCCAGGTTCCCGAATTTGATCACCCAGACTGGGTGCTGGTGCCCATTACCGGAAAGTTTAATGCCCACTTCTCCATCTGTAACGAAAACACGATGGACGTTTTTCATGGCTACCTCCACAAAAACCTTCAGGGCTGGTTTGACCCCGCCTTGCTGAGTCTTAAAGAAACTGCTGCCTCGGTACAGGCTGACTATCGAGTCCGGTACAAGGGCAAACTTTCTAAGTTTTTAGGGCTTGCGACCCCAAATGACGGGGTGACCACTCGCATCGTTTCGATTGACTATCACTATCCTCATTATCACAGCACCCTAGAGGGCGTATCCTCTCTCTATCTCATGCGGCTGCCTGTAGGCCCGAAGGAAACGCGATCCTTCTCGCTGCTGTTCCTCCAAATTCGGCTGCCCAAGTGGCTGTTAAAACCCTTTAGGTCGTTCCTGGTTCCCTTGATCCGGCGGTTTCTGTTCATGCCATTTCTAGAGCAAGATGTGGAGATGATGGAGAGCGAACAGCAGAATTACCAGGTCAACCCCCAGCGCCGCTATGTAGAAGTCAATCCGGCTATCATTGCGCTTCAGAGATTAATCGTTCGGCAATTTGTGCAACAATCTAGTCTCTCTGAAAGCTTTTCTGAAAGTGTCTCTCAGAATCTCAGTGAACAGGGTTCTTACAAAGAGGCTACGACTGTTGCTGAGGCAAAGGTTGAGCAGACTCCAGAAAATTCGATGAGATGAGTGTGACTGTGCTGCAACTGTAACAGGATGGCTGTCTAGGTTTTTCAACTAATGATAGATATGGGGATGTCTATTGCCGAGTTCATGACAGGGGTCGCTAAGATCGGGTTCGGTATCACGGCTTGGGTCGTGGGCTTCTCTGTCATCTAGCGTTGGACTAAGATTGAGGGCTTAGCCCTGTTGACAGGATCTGCTGTTGAGCAGAAACAACAAGCGACAAAAAAAGGTGAGGGGAGTTTACTGTGCAAGTTGTAAAGGAATACGTTCAGCGCTGGTATGAAAGTGGACTTGAGCCCGATGAATATATTTGCCACGGGAAGCAGAGCAATTTTGTCGATATTGAGGAAGCGGAAACAGGTATCCGACACAAGGTTTTGACTTTCTGTACTAACGACGTTTTAGGTTTGGTACAGAACAAAGCGGTTCAGCAAGCGGCGATCGACTCCATTTTGCAGTATGGCACGTCTAACAGCTCTTGCTCGGTGCTGAGCGGTCGCATTGATCTCCATCGACAGTTGGAGATTGAGATTTCAGAGTTTAAGCATCTCGGTCATACGCAGCTTTTCCTCAATGCGTGGCTGGCAATGCAGGCGTTGATGGATGCTTTTTGCCACTTGGCTATTCCAGTGCCAGGTTTTCAGAACACGCGCGAGACTTTAATTTTTACTGACGTGTTGAACCATGGCTGTATTGTCTCAGCGATCGCCAATGCAGGCACCCGTTCGGGTAAGCTGTTTGGGCACAGTCCGCGCGTCCGCGTTCGTGCCTATCGTCACTGCGACATGGACGACTTAGCCCGTAAGATGCAGCGCTACGTTCGCCCCGACGATCGTGTCATGGTTGTTTCTGATGCCGTCTTTTCGATGGACGGCGATATTGCGCCGCTCCCCGACATGATCGATATCATGAAGAACTACGAGGGCAGCGTATTGGTGATGGATGAAGCCCACGCGAGTGGTGCCTTGGGAGCTACGGGAGGCGGCATCTATGAGCATTTCGGCATCTTGCCTCAGCACGCCATTGAACAAGGTGTGATTCCGTTGATTATGACCACCTTCTCAAAATTTGCGGCTTCAGCAGGTGCCGCAATTAGTACTCATGTGGCGGAACTCAAGCCTTTACTGAATGTGTCACCTTCTTCAATTGGCACTATTTCTTTGCCCCCGCCGACTACGGCAGCCGCCCTAGAGAGCATTCGTCAAGTCCGACAGAACCCTGAGATTGTGCAGCGGCTCCAAGAAAACACTCGCTATTTGCGATCGCGCCTGATTGAGCACGATTTTGATGTGATCGGGGAAACGAATGTTTTGCCCGTCTTGCTCCCCTCTGACCTTGATCCTAAGGTTTTTGCCCGCAAGCTCATCACCGATCATGGCATTTGGGTTTCACCCATTTGGTTTATCGCCAAGCCTCGCATCCGAATCACCGCTAATTCTCTTCATACTAAGGAAGAAATTGATTTATTGGTGAGCAGCATGACAGCGGTACGGAACGAAATTTACAGCAGTAAGCCTGCCACGATTAGCGCTTAGGTGAAGGAGCGATCGCAAGACTTGACCAGGTTCAAAAAATTCCGGCTGCTTTAGTCATGAGTTGAGGCATTGCTAAAGCAGCCGGAATTTTCCTATGCAAATGCTGAAGATCCTAAATCAGGCGGAACATCTTGCAAACGCCCATTGCCGATCGCCCTAACTGCCTCTCGCAGCGACACCTCGCCCGTATACAGCGCTCGTCCCACAATTACGCCCGTCACGCCCAGCGGCTCTAATGCCAGGAGGCTCAGTAAATCGGTGAGAGAACTCACCCCACCTGAGGCAATGACGGGAATGGCGATCGCCTCTGCCAGTTCTCGCAGTGCCGAAGCGTTGGGTCCCTGCAACGTTCCATCCCGATAAATGTCGGTGTAAATAATTGCGGCGGCTCCTTGGTTTGCCATTTGCTGCGCCAAGGCGATCGCCTCCACCTCTGAAGTCTCTAGCCATCCCCGAGTTGCCACTTTGCCATTTCGGGCATCAATTCCCACCACAATTTGACCTGGAAACTCTTGGCAAAGTTGCGCCACCAACTCTGGCTGCTCAACGGCAACCGTTCCTAAGATGACGCGCCGCACCCCTAATGCCAACAAATCGACAACACTCTGGCGATCGCGCAATCCGCCCCCCACTTGTACCGGCACGTTTGTAGACCGCACAATGGTGGCGATCGCTCCCTGGTTCACCGGATGTCCGACCTTTGCCCCATCCAAATCAACCAGATGCAGCCAGGTTGCGCCTTGCTCGACCCATTGCCGTGCGACCGCAGCCGGATTTTCATCAAAAACCTGCGATCGGGCGTAGTCCCCTTGAACCAGCCGTACACACTTCCCCTCTAATAAATCGATCGCTGGAATAACATCCATACTCATTGCTCCCAAAACTAATTCTGCACCTCTCAACCTTAAAAGGTTGATAAAAAAGGAGGCACTCATCAAGCGCCTCCTTTTTTATAATTTTGAACTGAATCTAGAAGGTCATTTCAGCCGCTTGGACTTTTTTCAACCTGTTTCTTTTTCAGTACCAGCATAATCTGAGTCAAGGTGACAGCCGCTAAGAAAGCGACCAAACCCTTGATGCGACCCGAGCTTTGCAACACAATTTCAATGTCCTTCTGACCAAAACCACCCACGTTTGGATTCGTCGTTAGCGCAGCACCCGAAACCACTTCCTCTCCTTGAGAAACCAGCAACTCAGGACCCACCGGAATCGCATCCATGACCGTCGTGCCATTGGCTTCTTGAATCGAGACTTGATAGCCGCCTTCATCGGTTTTGGCGATCGCCGAAATCACGCCGCTTGCCGAAGCCGTATAGACCGTGTTGTTGCTTTTCTCACCCGTTGGATAAACCTGACCCCGACCTCGGTTTGCACCTAAGTGAACTTGGTACTTGCCAAAGTGAGCAGTTTTATCGGCATCCGGGTTAGGAGAAAGCACGGGAAACACGATTTCTTGGTACTGTTCGCCCGGTAACGGCCCCACGATGTAGATATTATCTTTGGTGTCGCTGTACTGCTGGAACAAGTAGCCAGGACCCACTTCTTCCTTCATTTCTTCAGGAATGCGATCGTCGGGCGCAATTTTAAAGCCTTCAGGCAAAATTAGGACAGCACCCACGTTAAGTGGTCCTTTTTCACCATTAGCCAACACTTGCTGGGCGCTCAGGTCGTAGGGAATTTTGACCACTGCCTTAAAGACAGTGTCGGGCAAAACGGCTTGAGGAACCTCGATTTCAGCAGGTTTTGCCGCTAAGTGACAGTTGGCGCAAACAATGCGTCCGGTTGCTTCACGGGGATTTTCGTAGTTTTGCTGTGCCCAAAAAGGATAGGCTTGGGCAGCTTGGGGAAGGGCAAAATCGCTGATGAAGAACAGCGAGAAGGTTGCTAGAACCGTTAAGGCGCTTTTAAGGATGGTGCTGCGGAGGAGAATCGTGCTGCTCGGCAGATACCGCAAGGGTCGCCTCGACCGAAAAGATAATTTCATGGGAATAGGATTAATGGCAAAGGATCGGGGAATGAGTATAGAGATAGCTTTTGGCTGAGGGAGACCCGCAGGACTCGGGCTATGCCCACCAAGGTGCTTCATCAGTGCGGAAGTCGGTTTCGACCCACGGAGAGAGAGAGATTTTGCCGCTCTCATCTACCGCTGCATGGGCAAGTGCCAAGGACAGCGGTGCCGGACCTCGGACAACTTTTCCTTCGTTGTTGTATTGAGAACCGTGGCAAGGACACATGAATTTGTTTTCATTCGGGTTCCAAGGCACGACGCAACCCAAGTGGGTGCAAATAGCGTTCAGTCCATAACTGGCGATCGCATCAGCGCCTTCTACCGTGATGTAGGTCGGATCGCCCTTCAAGCCTTGCGTTAGAACGCGATCGCCTAGATTATGGCTCGCCAAAAATTCACTGGCCACGACATCATTGCCGAGGGCATCTTTCGCAACTACGCCGCCCCCTGCACCGCCGCCAGTGTTGGGGATGAAGTACTTGACGAACGGATACAACATGCCGACAACAGGACCGGAAGCAGCCCCGAGTAAGAGAAAATTCATCAGTTGACGACGACCCAAATCGGGTACATCTGCATTTCCAGAAAGTTGAGCCATGGCTATAGCAAAAGGTTTAAATAGTTAAGCAGTTTTTCTACGAGTATTATGACATGGTATGCATCCCCTGAGAGTTAACTCAACCTGCGTGCATTGCTCAGTCTCTGTGAGAAAATCAGCCTCAATCCTGATGCTCAAGTCAGCAAGATTGGCTTCACGGTCTTACATTCGTCTTCGTATGCCCATTACTCTGCGTTAAACAGCCATGCATCATTCCATCTCTTCTCTGCTTCGTCTTGCCACACCTCCCTTGGCGATCGCCGGACTCCTCGCGATCGGTTTACCCCTACAGCCTGTTTCAGCCCGAGTGGATAACGGCTACCAAACCTGTGCCGCAGCCCTACGCGACTCTGGCATTGCAGACGCACAAATTGCCGCAGCTTGCTCTGCCGCCCTCAGACCGGCTGAATTAGCAACCTGTGTCAGTGAAATTGGAGAACAAACCTCTATCGCTGCCTCTGACGCTTTATCGGGTTGTCGGCGGGTGCGTCGCCCTGTAGAACTGTCAACTTGTGTGGTTAGCATTAATCCCCAAGAAGGCACGGTGGCAACAGACGTGCTCGATCATTGCCGTCGCAGCCTTCTACCCGTCCGCTTTTCAGAATGCGTGGTTGGGTTAGTTGCCGAAATTGACTTCAACACCAATAGAGCAATGAGAAGCTGTATTGCTTCTACCGATCCGGATCAAGATGGCTTACCAGCCGCCCCTGACGGGTCAGTGCCTACTAATGAAACGACCCCACCCGAACCCATCACGCCCCAAGTTAGCCCTCCCCCATTACCTGCTCCCTTACCCGGCTCTCCCACTCAGCCATAGCGCTTGTATGGGGCTTAATGTAGGGCTCCTATCAAGGTAGCCTCTCCATCAGTCATGAAGAGGCTGCCGGGGTTTGTTGAAAGAGCTGGACGGAGAAAAGCTTGGAGCCGTAAAGACCTGAGCCCCTATCGTGGGTTGCCTTCCCAGTTAATCGCATCGTTTCGACTACAGACATTAGGATTTTTACCCCGATAGGACTGAAAGGTGCGACAGCCCTCGCGATCGAGCTGTTCGACCAGGCTAGTAGGCAAAGTGCTTTTGCGTTTCCAGGCTTCTCGAAAAGATTTAATGCTCTCAAGCTGAACTTTGCGTTGTTCTTCGCCCTGAAGCTTATCGGACTTCAGCCGGAGCAACTGAGCATTGAGATAGTACAACTCAGGGTTGTCAGGGTTTTGTTGAATCAGTGGAGCCAGGGTGTCGATGCCTTCTTGAGAACGCCCCAAATCTCGATAGCCGATCGCAATGCCTCGCTGTGCCAGATAAGCAGGATTGGCATTTTGTAATCGTGTAATGGCTTGGTCAGGATTGGAGAACGGGAGATTTACCGCCAACATCAAATCCATATACCCTTTGATGAGATTGAGCTCAGGATCATTGGGAGAAATTTTTTCGGCTTCTTTAAGGTTGTCAAACACTTTTTGAAGCTGACCTAGAACAATGGGAGTCGATCGCACGGTTCCTTCAGTAGAAAGCGTGTAAGCTCCTTCTAGAAAATGACCAGCCGCCTGATACAAATAACCTCGTAAGGGATCGGTCTGAACTAACGTTTCGGCAGTGGTGCGGGTCAAGGTTGCATTTTGTCCCATTGCCGCAGTGTCATTGTTCACAAACGCCAGCGCCGCTTTCAAGGCAAAGGATAGAGGCTCGGTGTCTTCGGCCGTTTTTAGAAGTTCTGCGGCTTGGACATAGTTCCCTTGTTGAAAGAGGGTTTTGAACGCTGCTTCAGTTTTTTCGCCGACAGCACGAGGATTAGCCGTGCGGAAGGGATCGGCTGAGGCTGGACTGCTCCATAGGCTCAGGGCGATCGCTGCTGTACCCATTGCTGCCCATTGCTTTAAGCGTGGCATTGTCTTGTTTTTCATCACAAAGTCTCAAATTTCCCAAATAGTTAATGATGTGGATAGCAAATCTAGACAGGCGGAACACGTTGAAGGGCTAAATCATGATCCAATTTCTATTCAACAATATCCGGTCAGAAACCAAAATATTGCTGGTGTTAAAGCACAGAATTTGACCCTTCCTTAACTGGAACAATGAACTAGAAATTTACAGAAGGGTTTAAACGGTTTCTGGATGAAGAGGACGAGCGATCGCCCTCAATAAGTTCCTTCTGCTCTTCAGCAATGCTTCGCACACCCTGTCCCAACTTAATGCTGCACACCCAATATCGGAATTAGTCTACCCAATTGCCAACTCAACGCAAAGTTTTTCCCAATCTAGGCTAATATATTTTGAGTTAGGGCGATTAGCACAGTGGTAGCGCACATCCTTCACACGGATGGGGTCACTGGTTCAAATCCAGTATCGCCCATAGGTTAACGAAAAATTAACGACAGCCCAAAGATTCTCGGGTTGCAACACCTGTTCGAGAATGGATGCCCTCTGCTTTCTGGCACAGTTCTTTCACTTGTGCGCCATCTAAAATAGCATCGCTAAAGTCTGCCCCAGCGATATTGGCGTTCTTAAAGGTCGATCGCAGCAAAATTGCCTCGGTAAAGTTGACATCGCTCAAATCTGCCCCGGTAAAGTTGACCTGATCTGCCATTGCATTGGTCAAATCAGCTCCGTGGAGTTTTGCCTGCGTCATGGTCGAAGCGCTGAAAACGGTGCCTCTGGCATCAGCACCTGTAAAATTGGCTTGTTCTAGGTGGGCATTAGAAAACTCTGAGCCTTGAATTTCTTGCCCCGAGAAGTCGTGTTTGGGCAGGGAGGCATTGCTATAAGACAAAGGGTTTGTCCAATCTGCCCAAGCCGGAGGACAAGCCGCAAGAACGAAAATGAGCAAGAAGGCGAACAGGCGGAGGCAGCGCATGATAGGGCGATCGGGTAGAGAACTCTATCCATCTTGACAGGATTCTTCACCGCCGACAAAGACTCTTTTAGGCGCTTGGGTCTTGCGCTTGTTGAAATAATTGCCTTGCCCGATCTGCCCAGAGTGAGTTGTTCTGCGCCGTAAATAAATCGATCGCATATTGAAACATTTGTTGGGCATCCGTGTACTGCTTTTGGCTGATAAAAACTAAACCCGCGCCGTAGTAAGCGTTAGCATAATTAGGGTTTGCTTCTGCCGATCGCCGAAATGCGGCTAATGCCTGATCGGGCTGGTTTTGCTGCAACAAAATAGAGCCAATGCTGTAGTGGGCTTCTGGGTAGTTGGGGCTGATGGCGACGGCTTTTTGAAAGGCGCGATCGCTTCATCGGGCTTGCCCTGCTGTAAATAAATTTGCCCCAAATGAAAGGCGGGTTCTGGGGCATTAGGACTCAGTTGAATGGCTTGTTGAAACTGAGCGATCGCCCCTGCTGAGTTGCCCTGCTGTTGCTGCGTCAAGCCTAAGTTGTAGTAGGCTAAGCCCATATTGGGATCGAGGGCGATCGCCCGTTGCAAATACTCTTCAGCCTGCCGAACATTATTGCCCTCTAACAACGCCGCGCCCAAATTAGCATATGCCAGCGCCATACTCGGATCAGACTGAATGGCTTGATAAAAGGAACTTGCCGAATCTTGAAGTTGACCGCGCTGACGATAGGCTAGCCCCAGATTGTAGTGCGCAGGAGCAAAGACAGGGTTGAGAGCAGCCGATTGCTGAAAGGCGGCGATCGCCTGGTCTAGCCGTCCCTGCTGAATGTGTTGAATCCCCAAGGTTAGTTGCCCCTCGGGGGTCATCGGCGCAGAGTCTGCTCCCACGCTTAGAGACGGCAATTGGGCTAACCCATCCGGCATAGGCAGCAACAAGAGTCCTAGCAACCAGCCTACTAATCGCCCCTTCATAGATTTATTCCAACGTGACTACAATTTTTACTGAGATTTTTACTGAGTATGGATCACTTAGAACTGATCATTCAGGCTGGGCATTGAGATTGGATATTAACTAAGATTGGCAATCTCGATTGGTAACTTTTTCATTGGGCAAGGTCGTCTTACACAGCTTAATGGTTGCCATATCAATACCTGTTAAATTTGCCCCGGTCAAGTTAGCTCGACGCAAGTTCGCCCCCAGCAAAATTGCCCCGGTCAAATTAGCACCGGTCAAATTGGCGCGGCTTAAGTTAACTGTGCTGAGGTTTGCGCCGGTCAAGTTAGCATGGCTCAAATCAACTTCGCCCATGTAAGCATTGCTCAAGTCTGCGCCAACCAAATTTGCGCCGCTTAGATCTGCATCACTAAAGTTAGCGTCCTTCAAAGTTGCCCTCGGCAAATCAGCGCGCGTTAAATCTGCTCTCGATAGATTGGCTCGCGTTAGATCTGCGCCATTAAACCGAGCATTGCGCAAATCTGCATCCCCCAAATCTGCCCGTCGTAAGTCCGATCGCCGCAAATCTGCCCGGCTCAAGTTCACTTCTCCCAGGTTGGTATCTCGCAAGCGCGCCCGTGACAAATTCACTCTAGAAAGATCCGCGCCCCGCAAATCAGCATTATCAAAAGTAGCGTCCTCCAAATTGCTATCGCCTAAATAAGCCTTACCGAGCTGAGCTTCGCTTAAGTTGGCTTGCCTAAGTTTGACCCCGTTCAAAATGGCTTCGGTGAGAATGCTACCGCTCAAATCTGCCTTGGTTAAATTGGCTTCACTGAGAATAGCTCGAATTAGACTGGCATCTTTGAGGCTTGCCCCCGATAAACTGGCTCCTCTCATGCTGGCATCTTCCAGGTTGGCATCTTGCAAATTGGCTCGAGTCAGGTCGGCACCATCTAAATCGCATCTAGAGCAGGTTTTGCTCTCTAAAAGCTGGCTGACGCGATGGGTTCTGGCTGCCTGACTGGAGACTGCCCAACCCACCAAGCTTGCTACAATACCCAAGAAAATTGCCAGAATTGCGAAAGCACGAAGGTTTCGCTTGTCCACGGTCTCAGCCTCCCCAAACCTTTGCAAATTTCGGCAGGCTGGATATCGGCAATGCTGCGAGTGGGAGATTGGATGGCGATGAATTTGTCGCTTTTGGGAAGAACCTGGGAGGACGAGGAAGAGCCGAATAGGGCAAGAGTGTAGACTTGCAGGGCGATCGCTAAGTGCATCGGCACGCTGTTAGGAGCAATCATCAAATTGGCTCCAGCCACGAGGGCTGCCAGTTTGCCCATATCGGCGGGCTTCGTCACCTTGAGGCTTGGCACAGCTTGGGTCAGGGTCGTCACCGTGTCTAAGTCGCCTGTTTGCTTGACAATCACTAGAGGCATGTCGGGCTGTTTTTGCTGAAAATCTTCAACAATAGTTAGCCAACTGGCAAGCGGATAACTCGTCTCGCCTTCTGCCAATAAGCTCTTGCCCGGATACATCAATACATAGCCTGATCCGCGAATCCCTAAACGCTTTTGCTCAGCTTCAGCCCAGTCAATATCGCTTTTAGGAACGCTGATAGCGACCTCAGGGCAAGCCGCCTTAACGCCCATGCCTTGCAGCAAATCGTAATTAGACTGGGCAGTGTACTGATCCGCGTTGAACGGAACAGTATGGGTGAGGAAATACTTTCCTGCGCTGTCCTCAGAGCCGATGCGGGTAGGAACGCCTGTCAGCCAAAGCAATAGCCCGGTTCCCCAGTTCTGGCGCAAAGACAAAGCCGCATCATAGTAGCGATCGCGAATCACCCCTAGCAAATTTGCCCAATCGGCAGGGCTGCTACGGTCCTTGAAATCAAACGTAATCACATCGTTCACAGACTTAGAGACCCGATAGGCGGCTTTTGCCCTTGGCTCCACAACCACATCGATCTCGGCATCGGGATATTTCTGTTTAAGACCGTCTAGGGTTGGGAAGAAAAGGATCTGTTCGCCAACTCCACCAGGAATAAGAGCTACTACCCGCATAATCAATATTTCGTTACGAATAACGTCCTCATTGTAGGGGAATCAACTGCTATTCCGAACAAGAGTTTCATGGAGTTGCTATGATCTCCTAGCAAAGAGGGAAGGGGAACGGGATGATTAGTGAAAATGAAGTCAATAAAGAGAAGAATTTGGAGATAGGCGAAACGGATGAAGTGTATGCGGGGGCTGCGATCGCTACAGCAGAAACTCCTTTAGAAGAATTTATTCCTGAAGAATCTACCAATTTTTGGCAACAGGGACAGTTGCTAGAAACCACAATCGAAGATTTGAGCAACAGTGGCGATGGCGTGGGTCGTTGGGAAGGGCGAGTGATTTTTGTTCCTGATACAGTGGTGGGCGATCGCATTACTGTCCGCTTGGTACGGGTCAAACCCCAATATGCTTACGGCAAACTCCACCAAATTTTAGAGCCATCTTCTCACCGCATTCGCCCCGGCTGCATTGTGGCAGATAAGTGTGGCGGCTGCCAGTGGCAGCACATTGACTATGCGTATCAGCGCGAAGCCAAGCGCAATTTGGTGATGCAAGACTTGGAGCGGATTGGAGGCTTTAGCAATCCTCCGGTCGATGCGATGTTGTCGGTTTTAGAATCGGGCGGAGAAGAAATGGGGTTTGGCTATCGCAACAAGGTGACTTATCCCTTGGCGCGATCGGCAACCAAGCAGGTGCAAGCAGGATATTACCAAAAAGGAACGCATCAACTGATTAACTTGAATCAATGCCCGATTCAGGATGTGCGGCTCAATCCTTTGCTGGCGGAAGTGAAGCAGGATTTGTATAAACGGGGTTGGTCGATTTACAACGAGGAGCAGCATCGGGGCAAATTGCGCCATTTGGGGCTGCGGATTGGGCGGCGAACGGGCGAGATTTTGCTGACGCTGGTGAGTACAGATGGCAACTTGCCTGGGCTTGATGAACAGGCTGAGGAATGGTTAGGGCGTTATCCAGAATTGGTTGGTATTTCGGTTAATATCAACCGCGATCGCGGCAACGCTATTTTTGGCAAAGACACCCGCTGTATTGCCGGACAATCTTATCTGCAAGAAGAGTTTGCTGGATTGAAGTTTCATATTCAACCCACGACGTTCTTTCAAGTTTTTACTGAGCAGGCAGAGGCGTTGCTGTTGGCGATCGCATCTGAGCTAAATCTCCAGGGTCATGAAACCCTCGTAGATGCTTATTGCGGAGTCGGGACGTTAACGCTGCCGTTGGCAAAACAAGTTCGGCAGGCGATCGGCTTGGAAGTTCAGCCAGAAGCGGTCGAGCAAGCCCAGATGAATGCTGAATTGAATGAGATCATCAATGCGACTTTCCAGACTGGAACAGTGGAAACTTTGCTGGGTCAGTTAGAAGTGCAGCCCGATATTGTCTTGCTCGATCCGCCTCGCAAAGGATGCGATCGCAAAGTCATCGACACTTTGTTAGCCTTGCTTCCCCCAAGAATTGTGTACGTAAGCTGTAATCCATCAACCCTCGCCCGCGACCTCAAACTTCTGTGTCAAGGCGGCTATCGACTGACTCGCGTTCGCCCCGCCGATTTCTTCCCCCAAACCGCCCATGTAGAATGTGTGGCATTCCTGGTGCGCGACGAGGCGTAAACGATGAAATTCAGTCAACTCATTTTTCAACTAGAAGCCAATCCATCAGAAGCCAATCCATCAGAAGCTAATAAAACTAGCCTAGATTCTCACCCTAATCTCGATCCCGACCTCACAGGTGCAGCCCCAGTCGAATCTGCGCCCTCCGGCACTCTCAGCTACATTGAAGGGGGCAAGTTCGCTGCCCAAATCAATAAGACGAATGCCAGCGCCTTAATTTTGCCGCAGCACGAGCCGTTCCAACTCCAAGCCACTGAACGGGGCATTGCCTGGGTCAGCGTGGCGGCACCTCGGCTCATGTTTGCCCAAGCGATCGCCCTCTTCTACACGCCCTTTCGTCCGGCTCCGGGCATCCATCCCACTGCCATTATTGACCCCACAGCGGCAATTGGCGCAGGGGTCTCTATTGGGGCACACGTCGTCATTCAGGCGGGCGTAACATTGGGCAACGGAGTCTGCATCCATCCCAACGTGGTGATTTATCCTAATGTGAAAATTGGCGATCGCACCCTGCTTCACGCCAACTGTGTGATCCATGAACGTACCCAAATTGGTGCAGATTGCGTGATTCATAGCGGCGCGGCGATCGGTTCTGAAGGCTTTGGCTTTGTTCCGACTTCCCAAGGCTGGGTCAAAATGGAGCAGTCGGGCTACACCGTTTTAGAAGACAAAGTAGAAGTAGGCTGTAATTCTGCGATCGATCGCCCTGCTGTCGGCGAAACCCGGATTGCCCGCGACACTAAGCTTGATAATTTGGTTCATATTGCCCATAACTGTCACGTTGGCGAAAGCTGTGCATTGGCGGCACAAGTCGGTTTAGCTGGAGGTGTGAAAACAGGCAAGGGCGTGATTTTAGGCGGGCAGGTCGGGGCGGCAAATTTGTCGTATATTGGCGATCGCGCTCAGGCTGGAGCAAAGGCAGGCATTCATGGCAACGTCGAAGCAGGCGCTGTGATGATGGGCAATCCAGCCACGCCCTACAAAACATTCTTAAAATCTTCAGCGATCTACAACCGCTTGCCCGAAATGCACCAAACTCTGAAGCAAATGCAGCAAAAGCTAGAAGAATTACAGCAGCAGATCCAGGCGATCGAAGGGCAAAACCAATCAGATTTTCTGCAAAGTTCAACAAAAGATACGTGACCCCTCTCTCCAAAATTGAAACCAAAATTGAGAGAGCAAGACTCTCAGCGCTATGATAAATGAGCGCTAAACCCCGCCATTACCCCAACTGCTCACCTTCATTGATTCCTGGGAGTTTGTTTGTGAACCATCTAGACTTTTTAGCAGAAACTGATCCGATTGTTGCAGAAATGATGCAGCACGAACTTCAGCGCCAGCGCGACCACCTTGAGTTGATCGCCAGCGAGAACTTCACGTCTCCAGCAGTCATGGCGGCACAAGGTTCTGTGCTCACCAACAAGTATGCCGAAGGCTTGCCAACCAAACGCTATTATGGCGGCTGCGAGTTTGTCGATCAGATTGAACAGTTGGCGATCGATCGCGCCAAAACCTTGTTTGGTGCTGCCCATGCCAACGTACAGCCCCACTCTGGCGCACAAGCCAATTTCGCCGTTTTCCTCGCGCTTCTTGAACCCGGCGACACCATCATGGGCATGGATTTATCCCACGGTGGACATCTCACCCACGGTTCTCCGGTCAACGTGTCGGGCAAATGGTTTAAGGCTTGCCACTATGGTGTGAGCCAAGAAACGCAGCAATTAGATTATGATCAAATCCGCGAACTGGCACTGAAGCATCGCCCTAAGCTGTTGATTTGCGGCTATTCGGCTTATCCCAGAATCATTCACTTTGATAAATTGAGGGCGATCGCCGACGAAATCGGTGCTTACCTCCTAGCAGACATTGCCCACATTGCGGGATTGGTTGCCACCGGGCATCATCCCAGCCCTATGGATCATTGCCACGTCGTCACCACCACCACCCACAAAACTCTGCGGGGTCCTCGCGGTGGCTTAATTATGACTAACGATGTTGAACTGGGCAAAAAGCTCGATAAATCTGTCTTTCCCGGCAACCAAGGTGGTCCCCTAGAACACGTAATCGCTGGAAAAGCGGTTGCCTTTGGGGAAGCCCTTAAGCCAGAGTTTAAGATCTATTCTGGACAGGTGATTGAGAACGCTAAAGCGATGGCGGCTCAACTGCAAAATCGCGGCTTAAAGATTGTTTCAGGCGGCACCGATAACCATTTAATGCTCGTTGATTTACAATCTATTGGCATGACGGGTAAACGAGCCGATCAACTGGTGAGTGGCATCAATGTGACTGCAAATAAGAACACGGTTCCCTTTGATCCAGAATCGCCCTTTGTCACCAGTGGTTTACGCTTAGGTTCACCAGCGATGACGACTCGTGGAATGGGAACGATTGAGTTTACGGATATTGCAAATATCATTAGCGATCGCCTCCTCAACCCAGAAGATGAATCGATCGCGCAAGACTGTAGACAACGAGTGGCGAAACTGTGCGATCGTTTTCCGTTGTATCCTCATCTGAACATTGCAGTTCCAGCACTGGTATAAGTTCTAAATAAAAAGGGAGCTGCTACTAGCTCCCTTTTGCATCATTATGCAGAGAAATCTTGTGATCTATCTAATTTAGGATGGATAGGCGAAGAAGTTTTTGGCATTGCTGAATGCAAGTATGAAAAGCCACCCCCCCAACCCCCCGAAAATTGGGGGACTTACCGAACCCTTCAAAGTCCTGCAATTTTGGAGGATTTAGGGGCGAGAAAACGGTCAACTTAGATCAGTTCATATTAGATCAGTTCATACTTTGATTCAGCAACGCCGAACTTTTCTCTGATTCTGACGCGATCGACAAA
>JAAUPA010000060.1 GCA_012034615.1 Leptolyngbyaceae cyanobacterium CSU_1_4
CGTAGGTCCAGTGGCGCAGGTCCTCGGGGTCCTGCCACACGGTGGCGGCCAATTGACCCTATGGCGATCGGCGCGCGCCAATTCCGCTTTGGTTCCGCATGCGCCGGTGTCCGCACAGGTTGGGCACCGCGGCCGCGGGTCGACAACGTCATGGTCAAGGCGCTGGCGCTGGCGTTTCGGCGGCGGAAGATGCTGGACACCGGCGTGCACGCGACGCTGGTGGATCTGGCCCGGGCACGGGGCGTCCACGCGACCTATGTCAGCCGGGTCCTTCGGCTGACGCTGCTCGCGCCGGAGATCGTGGAGGCGATCCTCGATGGGCGACAGCCTGCGGAGATGCAGCTGGATGATCTGTTGGCGGGGTTCCCGCTGGAATGGAGCCGTCCAATGATTTGTTCTGCTAAGACGGTGGTCGATTCGGGCGAGGCGATGGGAATAAGACTGCTGCGGGCGATCGCAGTTTGCACTGCATTTTTTAATGCCTCTATGCCGTTGGGACTGGTCAAAAAAGTCACCATCATTTCAGGACTAACGCTAGGATTGCCCGTAATCACCGTCTTCAGCCCAACCAAACCCACCGCCGCTGCCACATCTGAAACAGTATTCAAATAATTATCGTAGGGAATCGTCGCCTTGGGTTCGCCATTGGCACACAGCACCGAGCCATCGACTTGAGCCCCTGCTGCTAAATCAACGCCGCCCTGCTCTCGACAAGCATTCAGCGTAGTCTTGATCTCTGTAGAAAACATCATCATTAGCTTTTGCAGAGCCGGAGAAGAATTGGCTTGCACCGGATCGGCGGCTACAGCCGGGAACACACTGCCCAAAAGGAGAAAACCGCAGAACGCTAAAGCCGAAGAAATCCGTTGATTCATATAATTAATATCTACTCGCTAATGTCTACTCGCTAGGAACGGGCTACGGGCAATTGCTTGCAAATGACTTGCCGCATTGTCCGCATATTAGCAGGTAAATCTAAACGCATGGCTTGCTGAATGATGGAGGATGGCACGGGAATATTAGGAGTTGCGGCAACAGAGTATGTTAGCAAGGTTCCGGCACAATAATCTTGCAGGTTTAGGTGAGCAGTAAAGTCTGAAAAATTGCCCTTTTCTAGGCAAAACTGAATTTGCTGCCAGGAACTTTGATGAACCGTTTCAACGACTTTTAGGTAAATTTCGACCTGAACACTCAACAGCCAAAAGGCTTTACTGGCAACTTGGTAAAGTCGTTTGGGGTTGCGGGCGCAGTCGCCTAAAATTTCACTTTGAACTAAGTCGGGAAAAAACTGCACCCAGCGAGGATAGTCGGTGACTTGCTGCCAAACACAGGGACGCGGCAAAGGAACATACATTTGGGCGGTAACGGCTCCTCCCCAGGCAGAGTGCGATCGCGTGGTTAATAACACTTCGCCCTCGAGCAAGCAGGCTTGATGGGCTTGATGGGCTTGATGGGCTTGATGGGCTTGATGGGCTTGATGGGTCTGATTTGCCCCCATTGTGCGATCGTTGGAAGTTAATAAAGCTACAGTTCCATGGGTCATTATTGAATGGCTCCTCATCACATCCTTCATTGACGCGGTCACAGCGTCTCCAGGTATCACAACCTCAGTAGAGACTCAATCAACGAGTTCTCTGCCTGATTTACAAATTCTGCTCGTAGCTCAATTGGGTATAAACCCATACTACGTAAATAAATGATATTTGTAAATTACGTAGAATTCTCAGGGGTCAAAACCAAGAAATTCGTGTATCCGCTGCTATGTCTTTGTTTGTTATAGCCTCAACCTGTGGGCTCAATAAGAACGTTTGGTTTAGCTCTGATAAAGATTTGAACAATACTGGGTGGAGAAGATCCGGGTAGGGCGATCGGTTCTCCTTCGTTTTAGGGAATGAGAAAAACGAAAGTTGCCGTGGGGCGGACATCTTGACTGCGCAACCCGAAGCCCACCTTACAATTTCCACCGCAGTTCTACGAGAGCGTGTCGCCCTTTCTCAGCCTCTAAGGGTGGGTCTGATGACTCGATTCTGATGACTGGATATCCGTTGCTCTCAGGGTGTCAATCTGGGTTAATCTGTCTACTGGTTCTCCCAGAATTGCGCGCTCATGCCACAATTAGTTTCGACTCTTTCAGTTTATGTAGAGGCAAAAAGTCTGTGAGGCGTTCTCCTAACCTAGCTCTGACTATTTTTTTGTACGTTGCGGGGATCTTGCTGGTACTCATGGCAGGGGTGCTGTTAATTCAGACTTTTGCTAAGGTAACTATTCCGACGACGGCCGTGGGGGCGTTGGTATTGCTGGCAGTTGGGGCGGGCATCTTGGCGGGGGTACGCCGAGGATAGAAGCCAAAAGACAGTTGTTTTGACGACAGCCAGATTAGGGAGCAGCTAGGGATCGGCAAGTTGTCTGAGGGGAGATAGCAATGAAGCGACGAATTAGACCTGCCACGATCTGTGTTTTGACCATTCTCTGTATCGCCGTGGTGACTTGGGCGCTGAGGGGAATTGGGCTTTTGACTTTTTGCCAGGGGGAGTGCTATGGATGCTGATTTTTTTGACGGTTGGCGCTGGGGTATTTAGTGCAATTCAGGGAACAAGGCGGTAATCAAGATGGCAAGAATGGTTGTCAGAGTGACGTTGGAAGAAATTGAGCAATATCGTGCTGAGTTGGCAGACGACCCGATCGCCCTGAGGTCATTGGAGATGATTGAAGATTGCGAGGGCGATTTAGAGGATGCCGCGATCGCCCTGGCATTGCATGTGGGTCAAGAGCCGGATCAGTCAGATCATTGGCTGGATGGGGTGGCTAAGCGCTGGCGGGTTGCTTTGTGCAGTGGTGAGCTAAAGGAGAATTTGCTAGCCGGATCAGTGCGTGAGGCGGTGCGATCGCTCTCTACCGATACGATGTTGCCCTCTGCTTTAGCAACGCCGATCGCCCTTTATGTGCTAAAAACTGGCGTAGAAACCTTTTGTCAGCCGCTGCAAGAAAAGCTTTAATTTTTGCACCCTGCATCCCTCTGCACCCTGAATCTTTTAGTATTTTTGCTTCCTGCATTCCTTAGGTAAGCTTCCCCATGAATGAGCCTCTATCTCCTAGCTCTCAAGTCCGTGCCCATGTCTTGATCTCTGGGAAAGTTCAAGGGGTCGGTTATCGGGCTTCGGCTTGGGACATGGCAGCTCTTCTACACCTGAACGGCTGGGTGCGTAATCTGCACGACGGCAGGGTAGAGGCTGTTTTTGAAGGGTCTCCTAGCGCCATTGAAGAGATGCTGCGCTGGTGCCACCAGGGACCACCCGTTGCCCAAGTCACTCAGGTTACAGTGGAATACGAAGCCGCCGAAGGACTGAAGGGATTTGAGGTAGAGCGGACGCGCTAATTAAAATGACATGACTCAGCCGGGAACAAAGCACAAAACACAAGGAGTCAACCAAGTTGTAAAGTAAGTTGTAAAGTAAAGAGTGATCAGGGCTATTAAGAGGAGGTCTGAGAAGTCTCAAAAATTCTTACACTCGCTCTCCACCCCCCACTCTGAGGGACTTCCGAACCCCTTTTCCTTCTAAAGTTTCCCAGAATGAAGGATTCAGGGGGCGGCTCAGCAACCTAGACTTTTCAGATCACCTCTAACCGATCGCATCGATGTAGATTTTTAAAGATCTGGGCAACCTATACACGATTCCTCTATCCTTTTCTCATCATGGATTCCTTGCCTCCTAATCAATCTGCTCAGGTTCGGCAAACTCGGCAGCAGTTTGTCAATCCAGAGGATTATCTCTCGTATGAACTCGGTAAAGCAGTGCGAGAGTTGCCGCCCCTCTATACCCGAGTGTTGGCAGGAACCTTGACCGGAATTGTGATCGGAACAATTGGCTGGGCGTATTTAAGTAAAATTGATGAGGTTGCAGTTGCCCAGGGGGAAATCATTCCGACCTCGCAAATTCGTCCGGTAAGAGCCTTAGAGGGTGGAGTCATTAGCGAGATCAAGGTCAAAGAGGGCGATCGGGTTAAGCAGGGCGATATCCTCATTGAGCAAGACCCCGCTTTATCTCAAACAGAAGTCGATCGGCTCCAGCAAAATGTTGCCCTAATTCGGCAAGACGTTGCCCGGTTAGAAGCAGAAAGCAAAGGCAATAGGAGCAGTGGCTCTGCCCTTCAAGATCAATTAATTGCCTCTCGCCTCCGCGAATTTGACACTCGCCAAGCCGCAGCAAATGCCGATACCCAGCGTCAAGTCGCTGTTATTGGCGAAGCCAGAGCCCGCTTAGCTCGTCTTCAAGAAAATTTGAACAGTGCTAAAGCCACTGTAATCAACGCCAGGGAAAGGGAGTCGAGCCTACGACAACTGGTTGAGCAAGAAGGAGCAGTGCCTCGATTTGACTATCTGCAAGCCAAGGATCAGTTAACTGAGGCGCAAAACCAAATTTCTTCTCTAGAGCAAGACATTGTGGCGCAGCAGCAGTCCATTCAGCAAGCCGAGCAATCGTACACCGGAGCGCAACAATCGGCAAATCGTTTGAGCTCGGAGCGGCAGAGCGAAATTTTGATCCAAATGAATCAGCGGCGGCAAGATCTAACCGAGCTGGAAGGTCAATTGAAGCAGGCGCAAGTGAGGGCAAAGGGGCAGGTTATTGTGGCTCCGATTTCAGGAAAAATCTACAACATTCAAACTAGTCTGGCTGAACGCACGATCGCGCCGGGTCAAGATTTACTCTCTATTTTGCCCGATAGCCATGATCTGTTGGTGGAAGCAAAAGTTTTAAACCGCGATATTGGATTTATTAAAGAAGGAATGCGGGTGAAGGTAAAAGTTGCAACGTTTCCATTTCAAGAGTTTGGAACGATCGATGGAGAGGTTGTGAAACTTACTCCGAATGCAACGTTGGATAAGGATTTGGGTTTGGTCTATACCGTTCGCGTCATGTTAAAACGCAAGACGATTGATGTTGAGGGAAGAAATGTGGAACTGACTCCTGGAATGGCAGTTACTGCGGAAATCGTCACGAGGAAGCGATCGATTTTAACGTTTATGCTAGAACCGATTACGCGACGATTTAGTGAAGCATTGACAGAACGGTAGCTAGGGCGAGAATGTTTGGGGATGAAAATAATATTGGGGGATAAAGCTTTGGGCTTGACCTCAACCGATTCTAAAGCTAGGATTTGTATCAGTTCATTGGAATGTTGATATGTCTACCCAGCAGCACTCTCTCCATCAGTCCTCTACCCCAGCACTTGGGCTAGGTCTGCTGCTGCCCGTTGGGCATTCATTAACTTTTTATTCAAATCAATTCTAATTCAGCGATCGCTCTCATTTCCCTGGTTTCTAGGGTACATCCAACTTTTGCAGATCTGCGAGCCGTCCTCATCCCCAACCCTTCTCCCAGGGCGGGCTACCGTGTATACACAAGTGATCGAATCTAGCCAAGTCCTTGGCGAACCGCCTCCCAACCCCCCAAATTGGGGGACTTCCGATCCGGTTCTGTGCTTCAAAGTCCCCCAAGTTGGGGGATTTAGGGGGCGAAAAAGATTGGAACGAAGCCAGTCTAGACTTATGCATACACTGTAGCCCAGAGCGGGAGAAGGGAGCCAGAGAGAGATTAGGGTGAGGGTGCAAAACTGGGATGCACCCGGTTTCTAAGCGGAGACTAGAAACGAGAAATTTATCAAGTTTTGCTTTTGTGCTAGTTCACTTTTTGGAGGCTTTTATGCAACGCCATCTTAGTTTTGCTGCGCTGCTACGACTATTAGTGGGTTGCCAGGTTTGGTCTGTGCGACAACCCGGTAGCCCTGCTTGCATTGCGTCGCATTTGTATCCGCATCGCCATTACAATTTACCCAGGACACGATCATGATGTTGACTCAGCCAACAGCTAAATACCGCGCCTTCCCCCCCCATTGATTTGCCCGATCGCACTTGGCCTTCTCAGACCCTTAACCATCCTCCCATTTGGCTCAGTACCGATTTGCGCGATGGTAATCAGGCATTAATTGAACCGATGAATGTTCAACAAAAACTGCGATTGTTCCAACTTTTAATTAATATTGGGTTCCAAGAAATTGAAGTTGGGTTTCCTTCCGCGTCTCAGACCGATTTTGATTTTGTGCGATCGCTCATTACTGAGAATTTAATTCCTGATCACGTCACCCTTCAAGTGTTAACACCTGCCCGTGAAGCGTTAATTCGTCGCACCTTTGAATCATTGCAAGGTGCAAAGCGGGCGATCGTTCATCTCTACAATGCCACTTGTCCCACTTTTCGACGCATTGTGTTTAGGCTCGATCAGGCAGAAACGGTTGCGTTAGCCACGGCTGCGGCTCGGCTTTGCCAAGAACTGGCGACCCAACAACCCGAAACAATTTGGCATTTTGAATACTCACCCGAAACCTTTACAGCGACAGAATTGGACTTTGCCAAAACGATTTGCGATGCAGTGTTAGAGGTTTGGCAACCCACGCCGCAACACAAAGCCATCATCAATCTTCCTGCAACAGTAGAGGTTGCAACGCCTAATATTTTTGCTGATCAAGTGGAATGGATGCATCGTCATTTGGTGCGGCGGGATGCGGTTGTTTTGAGTGTGCATCCTCATAACGATCGCGGTTGTGGCATTGCAGCGGCAGAGTTGGCGCAGATGGCAGGAGCCGATCGTGTGGAGGGTTGTTTGTTTGGCAATGGCGAACGAACCGGAAATGTAGATTTGGTCACGTTAGCGTTAAATCTTTATATCCAGGGCATTCATCCAGGGTTAGATTTTTCTGACATTAATGCAGTGGCGCGAGTGGTGGAAGACTGTACCCAGATTCCGGTTCATCCTCGTCATCCTTACGTGGGTGATTTGGTCTTTACAGCATTCTCAGGATCACACCAAGATGCTATTAAAAAAGGGTTGGCTGTTCAGCAAGTAGGCGTTTGGGAGGTTCCATACTTGCCCCTTGATCCGGCTGATGTGGGGCGATCGTATGAGTCGGTGATTCGGGTTAACAGTCAATCGGGGAAGGGAGGAATTGCTTTTTTATTAGAGCGAGATTATCACCTTGTGTTGCCCCGCCGATTGCAGATTGAGTTTAGCCAAGTGGTGCAGCGAGCGATGGATCACCACGGGCAAGAAATGGACGCGGCAAGCCTTTGGCAATTGTTTGAACAAGAATATATGCCGTCAGCGCCATTTCAGTATCTTTCCCATCGGTTATTAGAGGTCGAACGAAATGTGCAGGCGATCGCCGTCATGCTACAAATCAATGGGCAACCCAAGCTGATGAATGGAGAGGGGAATGGTTTAATTGATGCTTTTTTAGATGCGTTGCAGTTGGGAATCCGGATTGACCACTACGAAGAACGCTCGCTGAGCCAGGGCAGTGATGCGGCAGCGATCGCGTATATCGAGATCAGTAGCGATGATTTTAGAGGCTCAATTTATGGAGTCGGAATTCATTCCAACATTATTACGGCTTCGTTGCTGGCAGTTTTTAAGCGGCGTGAATCGGGTTTTGAAGCTTAAAGATCCTCAGATTTTTTTAAAAAAAGTTGAGGCGATCGCTAGCATCTAGATGGTTTGACGGGTGGCAGAAAGCGATCGTTCTTAGGGGCGATCGCTTTCTGCATAAAGTCTTGAGGGTTTTATAACGTTAATTCTCAGCCTTGATTTTTTTACTTTCTCATAACCATCCACGTTTAATTGATGGAGAGTATGCAGAGCGATCGCAGTTAAGTTGCGGTTGCGCCGCAGTTGAACCCCGTTGATAGGGAGCTTGTGTAAAATTGTATTTCTGAGGATTCTGTATCGAGATGTAACAATTTCCGATTTCTGTTAACAAACGTTGCAGATACTTGATCCCCTTGTTAGTGTGTGCTTGTTGGAATTAATGTTGATTTGCAAAGTTGATCCATGAACTAGGAGGTACGACTGAATGATCACTCCCATCTTGTGTTTGTAAAAAGCGTTTGCAAAAAGTGTTTGCAAAAAGCTTCCCTTATTTCTTCGCTTCAGCATGGCATTTCAAAATCACTGAAGTGAATGGAATGACAAACGTATGGTGATTCCCCCATCATTAAGTTCACTCAATTTTTAGTTCACTCAATTCTCAATAGAATGACTCACGGGTTGCCCCCACCCTCAAAGATGCGAAGTCGGAAAATGACTTGCGCTGGGTGCTACACGATGAGATTCCAACTCGGAGGCTTTAAAGATGGATATTCAAGGAAAGACGGCACTTGTGACAGGCGCGTCTCGCGGAATTGGACGGCGATCGCCCTAGAACTGGCTCAAAAAGGCGCAAAACGGTTGGTCTTAGTTGCTCGCAACTATCAGCGTTTAGTGGAAGTGGCGGCTGAAATTGAGGCAATGGGGGCTGAAGCAATTCCCCTAGCTCTAGACTTATCTGAACGGGTAGAAGTCAATATTGCGATCGCCCAAGCTTGGCGAGATCACGGTCCGATTCATTTGCTGGTGAATTGTGCTGGCGTGGCTCATCAGTCACCTTTTTTACAATCTCAATTACCGAATGTGCAAGAGGAAATTCTCACGAATTTAATGGGTATGTACACCATGACAAGACTTATTGCTCGACGAATGGCAGTGCAGCGACAAGGCACAATTGTGAATGTGTCTAGCTTAATGGGAAAAGTCGCCGCACCGACCATGGCAACGTATTCGGCAACAAAATTTGCCATTGTGGGATTCACTCAAGCATTGCGAGGTGAACTGGCGGCACACAACATTCGCGTAGTTTCTTTACTGCCTTCGTTAACCGATACAGACATGGCGCGTAACCTTCAGTGGTTTCGGTGGGTTGTGCCAACAACCTCTCAACAAGTCGCTGAAGCGCTCATCGCTGGGCTTGAAAAAGGCTCTAGTGAAATTTTGGTGGGATGGCAAAGTCATTTAGCAGTGCTGGGAAATCGGATGGCTCCAGGATTGATGGAACGGTTGTTGCAAGTGGCGGCTCCACTTTTGCCTAAAGGTAAGCCGCTCTATAGAGCCGGGTAGTTCGATAGAAGAATTCAATGGGTGGTGTTGCTGATTGGGTAATGATTTTTCTACAAGAGAACTTTCTCTTGAGATGGCTAGATCAGGACTAAATTAGCAACATCGGGCAATACAGACCACAGCCGGGTTCATCAAGCTGAGGCAAACCTAAAAGGGCGAAGTGTCAAGAAAGCGTTAGCTTTTGGTTCAGGATACGGGTAGAGCGACTCAACTATGAAGAGGGAGGTAGAACAACAGCATATTTTATTTGTTAAAAGCAATTAACCAGACTTAAGCTTATGAAAATCACCGATAAACAGTTGGCGATCGCAGCATTTTGCCTAACTTTTGTGCTGTCGTTAGAACTCATTTTGCAAGGTTTTGAATTTGTCAATTTCGTTCTTGACCCTAGCCACCAGTCCTCTGATTTTCATGCGCCCTATGTGCGACGCGGCTTACAATACATTGGCATCATTGCTATTTATATTTATTGGCTCCTCAGATCTGAGCCACAAATCTCTAAACCCAAAATTAGACCAGAGCCAGAAGCTAACGAGGATCAAAGTTTTCTAGATCTAGTCAAGCCATTTTGGGTATTTCTCTTCTTGGCGTATGTGGGTTTTCCGGTCACCACAGATATTTATTCTTACCTTCATTTTGGTTGGATGAGTTGGATGGGCATCAACCCTTACCTAACGCCTGCCAGCGAATTTGTCTCTCCAATGTCGCCCTTTTTGGTATGGGGACAAACCTCTACTTATGGACCTATCTCCAACCTTCTGTTTATGGTAGGTGCTGCTTTTACGCCCATTTCGGTCATTTTAGGGGTGTACGTGCTAAAAGTAGTATTTTTACTGTTACATCTTACAAATGGCTACTTAATATGGCGGCATTTGAAGCCTTCAGCTCATTATAAGAAAACCACGATCGCCTACTTATTTAATCCATTACTTTTATACGAATTTATTGTTGAGGGTCATATCGATGTTTTAATTTCTACATTCTGCATTAGTTTCATCATTCTTCTTAGGCATAAACGCTACGCTGCTGCTCTATTGGCAATTGTGGCAGGCTTTTTCTCTAAAACATTGCCCATTGTTTGGCTGCCAATGGCTTGCGTTTTTTTGATTCGTCAGAAACGGTGGCAGGCTTTGGCGATCGCCATTTTGATAACGGCTGCTTTATGCACTTTGTTCGGTTCAACTATTTTCCCTAATGCCAAGGCTGTGCTGAGTATTATTAACCCTGGAGTAGCTTATCAAACTGGCTGGGTCGTTCCATAACATTTTAGATATTAACGTTAACGCTCTGTATGATTTGACTCAAGTAGCCTTTTTAAGACCTGGACGACTTGTTCTAGGCTTCAAGCTAATGACCTACTTGGGCTTTATTATTTACTATGCTGGGCGATGCTTGCAAATTTACCGTCAGAGCAGTTGCGATCGCGAAGATCTAATTGTAGAAATTGGTTGGGCAACGCTAGGCTTATTTTTATTTGCAACACCCTGGTACCAGCCTTGGTACGCTTCCATACTGTTAACAATCACAGCTTTAAACGTAAAGTCTCGGCTCTTGATTTCCGCCAGCTTTTTATATGCGTTCTGTAGCACTTGCTCTTACCATTTTCTCGCTTTCAAGTCGGACAATGCTTTACTATTAATAGTGAGTTGCATTACAGTCATTCCCACCTTCCTACTTTTGATAAAGCGATCGCCTAAGCTAATATCAATCCTTACACTTTCCTATAGACCCTGAAAAATTGTCTGAAGTATTGATCGATCCAGATCCGAACTGGCTTTACTATTTGGAGCAATGTTCTAGCACCAATACCTGGGCGGCTCAAGCGATCGCGCTTCGGCAGGGCGATGTGGTGTTTACGCGCCAACAAACAGCAGGGCGAGGGCAACAGGGGCGAAGATGGGATTCGCCACCCGGAGTGCTGACGGCTAGTTTTGTTTTAGAACAAATTCCTGTGGCACAACTGTCTGGCATGAGTCTGGCGGCTGGGTTGGCAGTGATTCATGCGGTTGAGGCTGTGGTGCCAGCTTTGCAAGGCGAACTACGCCTCAAGTGGACTAATGATGTATTTTTACAAGGGCGAAAGTTAGCGGGTATTTTGTGTGAGAGTGTCATTAAAAGCTCTACCCAATCAGCGCGCGTTATCGTTGGGATCGGGCTAAATCGTTGGGTTGAGTTTGACCGTTTGGAGTGGCAAGATGATTTTGCACGGCGCATCAGTTTGCACCAAGCAGCAATTTCTTCCATTCATCCCCAAGGAACGGCTCCTGATGAACTGCTGTTACTAGAACAGTTGCGCCATCACTTATTATTCATGGCAGAACGATTGCGATCGCACGGTATGAACGCCCTGTTACCAGATCTGCGTCAGCGAGATTTTTTGGTGGGTAAACTGATCACGGTTGAGACAACGAACGAATCAATAGCAGGCGAAGCGATAGGAATTGGCGATCGGGGTGAACTGCGGCTCCGACTGATAGACGGAACAGAACGCACTTTTGTTTCAGGACATATTATATTGCCCTAGTTGCATTGCCCTCAGGTTTTATTGGCTGACCGGGCAAGTTTTGCAGAGCCAGTTTCACAGGGCAAGTTTTACAAAGCAAATGGATCGACAATGGGATGGCGACGGGGTAGAGTAGATTTGCCTGTTTCAGGTTTGGGGGAAGCAGGTTCGGGTTTAGGGGAAGCAGGTTGAGGAACCGCCTGGACAGGAGCAGGCTGAGCAGTTTCTTCAAAGGTGCGATGACTGATATGAACAGAATTGGGGGTAAACAGAAAAACGTTGTGCCCAATTTGTCGGTAATGTCCATCCATGGCAAAAGTACCTCCCGCAACATAGTCGGCACAACGCTGGGCATGATCAATATCAATCAGGCTCAAATCTAAAATGACCGATCGCCGTTCTCGCAGGGCTGTGACCGCATCGGGCATTTCATCAAAAGACTGGGGTTGCAGGAGCAGCATTTCTGATTGACCATGGGCAAGACCTGGCATGCCGATCACTTTGCGAGGCGCGTCTCTATCTGAGGCAATTTCTGGATCTCCGTCGAACATGCCCTCATCTTCGTACTCGTCGTCCTCGTAGAGATCGTCTAAGCCTAAAACATCTCGTACACGCTGAAAAAAACTCATGACTAGCCCCTTTTTAGTTCATTTGTTCTATTATAATCAGGTCGATCGACGGTCAAGCCATTTCCTTAAAACTTCTCAAACTTTCTATCAGCTCTTAGAGGATGCTTTAAAAGTATCAAAGCATTTTACACTCGCCCTCTAAATCCCTCATTTCGGGGGATTTGGAGCTAATTCTGCTTCAAAGTCCCCCATTTTGGGGAATTTAGGGGGCAGTTCGGGTCACAATCCATACCTTTAGAACATCCTCTTAGGCTGCCGTAGATTCGACAGATTCAACTCGCTCAGTTTTACGCAAATACTAAGAACTGTAAAGCTCTGTGCTCACTTTGAATTTCGAGAGTATACTTGCTCGGTATGTTTGCCTGTTAGGGTCTTTATCGGTCTATTTAGCGATGTAATGTCTCATTAGTTTGTTTCCTAGATTCATCTCCCTTTTGTGATCTCAAGCACCGCCATTTGACATCGAACCCCCTAAGATTGCAAGCACTTCTACCGCTTTTGTTCCTCAGTCGCCATTTTCCATGCAGTCTTCTATTAAGCCGCACCTCATTCAATTTCTTCAGCAGGAGCTTGCCGTTCCTACCGAGTCCATTGCCATGGCTCTGCGTCATCCCGAATCTTCTCCCCATTTGTTGCCCATGGTGTTGTGGCAGTACGGTTTAATCACCATAGAACAATTAGACAGAGTATTTGACTGGTTAGAATCAGCCTAGGGCTATTTCAATTTTTTTGGTTCTTAATTTTTTGACTCTTAAGGGTTCAACCGATACATCCAAGCAACCCATTCTTGTAGGCGTTCACAGTCCACTGCCTCAAAGCCTTCTTCTCCTAAAGCTGACGCAACGGCTGCTTCATAATCTGTGGTAAAACCAGCGGTAATTAATAGACCTGATGGAATCAAAGCTCGTCGAAAATCGGGAGCCAGCGTAATGTGAACTCGCGCCAAAATGTTGGCAACGATCAGGTCAAACGGAGCAATTCTAGACAGGTCACTTGCAGAAATTCTATCAGAGATTGCATCAAGGGTTTTAGACTCGTCTGTTGTTTTTCCTCCCATCCAATGTCCTAATTGGCTGCCTTGCCCTAAGCTGCCTTGCAGGACGGTAGCTTGGGAAACTACGCCATTGCGCTGTAGGGCATCTTGGGTGGCTTGCACAGCGATCGCATCATTATCAATTGCTAACACCTGCGCTCCGAGTTTGGCGATCGCCACGCTCAAAATGCCCGATCCGGATCCTAAATCTAGGGTCTTCATTTCTGAAGTAATGTGCTTTTCTAAAAGCCGAAGACTAAGCTGGGTGGCAGGATGCAGACCACTGCCAAAGGCGAGGCTGGTTTTGATCTGTAGCGTTAATTCGTGCGGAGCGGGCGAGTAGGAGGAGGAAAGTTCGTCGGACTCGGACAGAATGACAAAGCGATCGCCCACCCGATGAATGCGCGGAGAAGAGACGGCTTGCGAGGATTTGGCAGCAGCTAAATCTTCCACAATCCTCACTTGAAGTTCTGTCGCAATTCCGGTTCGGTGCAAGGGCAAGAGCACATCAGCAATTTCTTGGGCTTGGGCTTGGGCTTGGGCTTGGGGAAGATATAAATAGAGCGTAAACGCCCAGTGGCTACCTGAGTCTGGAGGACATTCAACAATTTCGACCTTGCCCCGATAACCAGTTCCCGCCAGCAATGTACAAACCCAATCAACGGCTTCGCTGGTTGTATCTAGGCTCAACTCCATCCAAGGCATAGTTTCTTTACTGGGTGATATTTAAGGTCACATCGCTCATGCCCCAGGCGGCAAAAAACTGCCTGAATAAATCTTGGCTTGCGTTTGACAAATCGCCATCAGCAGCAACAATGCCCCCTTGAAGCAACCGTCCGCCATCGGTTTCTAAATTTAATCGGAGTTCCCCTGCTTCATCTTTACTCAGCAGCAAGCGACCCTTTGCTAAGACTTGCCCCGCTCGACTAATGACTGCACACCGCATCTTAAATTTTCCTACTCTACTTTTTTCTATTTAAACTGCGCAATGTGCAACTCACCTCAACGCTCAACCCCCAGATCCTTCTCCCAAGGCAGAAGAAGAGCAAGAATGGAAAGTCCCTCTCCATCTCTGGGACAGGGATTTAGGGTGAGGGATTTAGGGTGAGGGCGGTTTGGGAGAGTTGCACATTGCCTTTAAACTATGCTTAAGCCCCGATCGCGCATCGATCGATCGCTCATCTATGATGACAGGATATGTGCTTTTGTGGGCAGATGTGAGGGTAGATGCTAAATCGGGGCTGGGTTTATCGGGAACAGGTGAAGCCTGCAAATGTGGGGCAAACGCTGGTGGCCTATTACACTCAGCGGTATCGGCATTCGAGTGAACTGGAATGGCGATCGCGCATTGCGGCGGGGCAGGTGTGGGTGAATGGGCAAGTGGGAACGGCTGAAACGAAGCTGCGGTTGGGGCAAGCTTTGAGCTATCACCGCGAACCTTGGGAAGAACCCGAGGTGCCGCTGGCGTTTGAGGTGCTTTACGAAGATAGGGATTTACTGGTCATTGCTAAGCCTGCGGGGTTGCCTGTATTGCCGGGGGGCGGTTTTTTAGAGCACACCTTATTGGGGCAATTGCAATTGCAGTATCCCCACGAAACGCCTGTGCCCATTCATCGATTAGGGCGCGGCACTTCGGGGCTGATGTTGATGGCGCGATCGCCCTGTGCCAAGTCCAATTTATGTCAGCAAATGCGCGATCGAAAAATTTGTAAAACCTATCGGGCATTGGTGCAGAACCCCAGGGGCACCCCTTCAACAATTCCCGATCGCTTTACGGTGACTCAGGCGATCGGAAAAGTGCCTCACCCTGTTTTAGGCTATATTTATGGCGCAACTGCCACCGGACAATTTGCCCAAAGTGATTGTCAGGTGCTTCAGCGCAACGCCCAAACGACCCTTTTAGAAGTGATCATTTTGACAGGACGACCGCATCAAATTCGCATTCATTTATCGTTCATGGGGTATCCGTTAGTGGGTGATCCGCTGTATGCTACAGGCGGCGTAGCGCAGTTTGTAGAGGGTGCGATGGCGGTTCCAGGAGATTGTGGGTACTGGCTGCACGCCTATCGGCTAGGGTTTACGCATCCTCAAACCGGGGCATGGATGGAGTGGATTTGTCCTCCTTCTGCTCCTCTGGCTGATTGAATTCATGTTCCTTAAACTATCTTTTTACTATTCACTATTTTGTCTTATTATCATCTTTATCCCAATGCTTTACCGATCGCTTACCTGGAAAAATTGCAGCGTAAAATACTGGCTTGTCCTTATTTTGCGGTCAATAACTTGAATCGTGATTTTGTAGGAACTAAAGGCTTTTCTGTCGTTTTTCGGCGATCGCACCTCGCCACGGTCGAGCAACATTTCCCTTACTTCAAGTCCTATCTGGAGCGCGCCTTACAGCCCGATTGCAATGCATTTTACCTGAATCCATTGCTGTTAAAAACCGGTTCACGGGTTGATCCGCATATTGATCGATCGCTGCGTTCGTATTGCAAAACAGTTGAGCCGCCCAGCGTGGTCAGCGTGTTGTATGTGGAGGTGGCAGAAGCGTTGCAAGGGGGAGAATTAGTCTTGCGATCGCACAAACGACAGGTGGGAAAAATCTGTCCTCAAACCAATACGTTGCTCTTTTTTCAGGGCGATTTAACCCATTCTGTTAATGCAGTGGTGGGCAATCGGTTAAGCCTGGTTTGTGAGCAGTACAGCTTAGAAGCAGCAGAACTGGAGGACATTCCAGAGTTTAGGCTAGAGTCTAGGGCAATTAAGGCATGAAGGGCGATCGGGGCGCTGACGTGGGTAAGAATCATCGCGGGTGCAGCCCTGTTTTGCACCTCGCCCTCAATCCCTCCCCCAGAGCGGGCTACGGTGTATACATAAGTCTAGACCGGCTTCGTTCCAAGCTTTTTCGCCCCTAAGTCCCCCAAATTGGGGGACTTTGAAGCACAGAACTGGATCGGAAGTCCCCCAACTTGGGGGGTTGGGGGGCGGTTCGCCAGGGACTTGGCTAGATTCGATCACTTGTGTATACACGGTAGCCCAGAGCGGGAGAGAGATTTTGATGCTGACTTCCTTCTCCCCTGGGAGAAGCGATCGTGGGAAGGTTTATGCCACGCTGCCGCAAGGAAAATCTCTAGGTTCCTCTCTTGAAGAAAAGGGGCTATGAAGGGATTTTTACTTTTATTTTAATAATGGCGACTTCTGAAGGAAATCAGGCAGGAACGGACTCAACCAGGATTAAGCCAAGTCTTCGATCGCCTTCGGAACTCCTTCTGTTAACACCTCACACCCTTGCTCGGTTACCACCACATCATCTTCAATGCGAATGCCAATGCCATGCCAACGAGAATCAACTTCTGGCTGACCTTCAACTGGTTTAATAAACGGAGAAATGTACAGTCCAGGTTCGACGGTTAACACTTGTCCAGGCTCCAAATTGTGAGGCGTTTCGCCGTGCTGATACACGCCCACATCATGCACATCTAATCCTAGCCAATGTCCGGTGCGATGCATATAAAAAGGCTTGTACTTTTCTTCTTTGATGATTTCTTCAATATCGCCGACCAGTAACCCTAAATCCATTAAGCCTTCGACCAACACGCGCACAGCCGTATCGTGAATTTGCTTGTAAGGATTGCCTGGATGAACTTGGGCGATCGCTTTCATCTGCGCAGCCAAAACAATTTCGTACAAAATCTTTTGCTCGGCTGTAAACTTGCCGCCTACCGGAAACGTGCGCGTAATGTCTGCGTTGTAATATTCATAGGCACATCCTGCATCAATTAATAAAAGTTCGTGGTCTTGCATCTGCCGTGTATTTTCTGTGTAGTGCAATACACAAGCATTTGCCCCCGATGCCACGATGGACGGATAGGCAACTCCTGTGCCCCGCAAGCCAAAGGTATGCTCAATTTCGGCTTGCACTTCGTACTCGTATCTGCCGGGGCAGGCAAATTTGCGCGCGCGGTTGTGCGCCTCAACCGAAATGGCTGCTGCTGTTCGCATCCGGTCTAACTCGGCAGGGCTTTTAACTTGGCGAAGCGCGTGGAGGGTGGGCGCTGGATCTTCAATGCCTGTGGGACCCGTACCGCGTTTAGGGTAGGTTGCCATCAAGGTTTGCCATTGGCTGAGAATTGTGTCGTTGAAACGGCGATCGCGCCCCAATCGATAATAAATTCGGTCTGCTTTTTCCAAATACTGAGGCAGCTTTTCCCTGAGTTCGGCGATCGGATAAACCTCGTCTGCCCCAAACCTTTCTTTTGCGGCTTCCACGCCCACCCGATATCCTGTCCAGGTTTCTTTTTCCAAATCCTTTGGTTGCACAAACAGCACAAAGCGATGGTGTTCATGCTGTGCCGTTAGCACGGCGACCGCGTTCGCCTCATTAAATCCAGTGAGGTAAAAGAAATCGCTGTCCTGCCGAAAGTTATACTCCACGTCGTTGTGCATAACCGCCATGGGCGAACTGCGAAACACGGCTGTTCCTTTGCCAATTTTGGCGAGGAACTGTTGACGACGTTGAGCGTATTCCGTTTGCATAGATTTTGGGGATGATGAGAGTATGGTTTGAATTTTATCTTAGGTTGATTAGGCTTTGAGGCAAGGACACAGGGCTGAACAGGGAATACTTTGAAAAGACCGGATATGCCGCCCTCAAGCGCAATAGGAGCAACCTTTGGCACAAGAACGAGCATTTTGGCTTGCCTGGTCAACCCTGCCCGGAATAGGCTCAATCTTAATCCAGCGAGTGCAGCGGCACTTTGGCACACTGGCGGCAGCATGGGTCGCCCCGATCGCCGAACTAGAAGCTGTCTACGGGTTTGGAGTTCAGAACACCGCAACAATCGCCCATGCCCGCAGCGCCATCGATCCCGACGGCTTTCTACAACAACACGAAGAAGCCAACCCTTGCTTCTGGACTCCTGCCGAGGCGGATTATCCACAGTTGCTATTAGAAATTCCTGATTATCCACCAGTTTTGTACTATCAAGGCACAGTCGATCGCCTAGAAAATCAGGGCATTGTCCCCGCGATCGCCATTGTGGGCACTCGCAGCCCATCCGATTATGGCAAGCGCTGGACTCAAAAACTGAGCACCCATCTCACCCAAGCAGGATTCACTCTGGTTTCGGGGCTGGCAGCCGGCATTGATACCGCAGCCCACCATGCTTGCTTGAAAGCGGGAGGCAGAACGATCGCCGTTTTGGGCACAGGAGTGGATGTCACCTATCCCTACAGCAATCGCAGTTTGGCTCAAAGCATTGGTAAACAAGGGCTTTTGGTCAGCGAATATGCGGCGGGCACTCAGCCCGATCGCGCCAATTTTCCACGCCGTAACCGCATTATTGCCGGACTCAGCCGCGCCACCTTGGTCATTGAAGCGCCTCAAAAATCAGGTGCCCTCATTACCGCTCGCCTCGCCAATGATTACAACCGGGATGTGTACGCCCTGCCCGGATCGTTGGATAATCCCTGTTCGCGCGGCAGCTTGGAACTGCTCAACCAAGGGGCGCAAGTTATTTTGGGAGAAGCCGAGCTTTTAGAAGCATTGGGCAATATTCCTCAACTGCATTCCACCACCCAGCTTTCTTTGCTGTCTTTGGAATCGCCAGTCATGCCCGATCACCCCTCAAGTTTGCTGCCAGATTTACCGCCAGATTTATCGCCAGAGCTACAGACCATTTTTCAGGTAATTCCGGTCATTTCAGCCGAGGCGATCGCCCTTGACCACATTATTGAACGAACTGGACAAGCCACCCCTGTCGTTTTAAGCGCCCTTTCTCATTTAGAGTTAATGGGTCTGGTCGCCCAGGTGCCAGGAATGCGATATCGGCGGGAGAAATAGCCCGTCAACATCAGCCCAAAGGGAGTACAACATTACTTTTCATCTATCCCACTCTGTTCCAATCTGTTCCAATCTGTTCAAAGAACCTTCAACGTCCGCCTTTGGGGCTGAGTTCTTTGGGAGGATGCAGGGCAAAAATTTTCAGTTTACACTTCCGGTTGTAATGGCGCTGGTTTCGTCCCGCTGCTCGATCGCGAGCCGTAATCAGATGCTGATCAAAGATCTAATCAGAGTGAAAATAATGCCTACTGCAAATCAGCATAAAAATACAGTCTGGGGAGTAATGATAGCGTTCTTAGTCATTAGCCTGTGGGCAATGAGTTTAGGAGGGTTGCTCATGGTAGAGGTTCGAGAAACATCCTTAGTCTGGATTATCTTAGGGATTTTGCTGCGCACTTTCCTATCCACAGGGTTATTCATTACTGCCCACGATGCCATGCATGGCAGTGTCTTTCCCAATAACCTGAAATTGAATCATGCCGTGGGCACCTTGGCGCTGCTGCTTTATGCTTTGCTGCCTTACAAAATGTTGCTCAAAAAACATCACCTTCATCATCGTTATCCCACAGGAGAACGAGACCCTGATTTTTATGAAGGAGAGGATCAAAACTTTTTTGTCTGGTACTTTCACTTTATGCGCGGCTATTGGAGCTGGGGGCGCTTCTTTGGGCTGCTTGCGATCGCCCTATTGCTCTCTGGGGGGTTACAAGTCTCTTTCCTAAATCTCGTCCTGTTCTGGTTTTTGCCCTTAGGGTTTAGTTCCTTTCAGCTTTTCTTCTTTGGCACTTTCTTGCCCCATCGCCGACCCATCGGTGGCTACGAAGCGCCCTACTACAGCCAAAGTTTTCCCCTGCCCATCGTTTTATCGTTTCTCTCTTGCTATCACTTTGGTTACCATCAAGAACATCACCAATATCCACAGGTTCCTTGGTGGCAACTTCCCAAGGTTTATCGTTTAGCGACCCCCGCTGACTAAGGCAGAGCTTGCTATCCTAAAGGAGAAACTTCCCCTCCCCCTTAACCATGACGCAAACCCGCATCTGTATCCTCGGTGGAGGATTTGGTGGTCTATACACCGCTCTACGTCTGAGTCAGTTGTCTTGGAATCCCTCAGAAAAGCCTGAGATCACTCTGGTCGATCAACGCGATCGCTTTGTGTTTCTCCCGCTCCTCTACGAACTGGTCACGAAAGAGTTGGAAACGTGGGAAATTGCGCCTCCTTATATGGAATTGCTGAGTAATACGGGTATTCAATTTCGTCAATTGGCTGTAGCAAGTATTGATATTCATGCTAAACAAGTGCATTTTCAAAATCACGCTCAGCTTGATTATGATTATCTGGTGTTGGCGATGGGGGGCGAAACCCCGATGGATCGGGTTCCGGGTGTGGCGGAACATGGGATTGCCTTTCGGACCATTCAAGATGCCTACCGATTGGAAGAAAAACTGCGCCTTTTAGAAGAATCAACCGCAGACAAAATTCGGGTGGCGATCGTGGGAGCCGGGTACAGCGGTGTCGAGCTTGCCTGTAAGCTGGCAGAGCGGTTGGGCGATCGCGGTCGAGTGCGCTTGGTGGAGGCGACTGATCAAATTTTGAGAACCTCGCCAGAGTTCAACCGCGAAACCGCGACGAAGGCATTAAGCCAGCGGAATGTGTGGATTGATTTAGAGACGAAGGTAGAATCGGTGACGGCAGAGGCGATCGCGCTGGAATATAAAGGACAGCTAGATATTATTCCGGTCGATATTGTCCTCTGGACAGTGGGCACCCAAGTTTCAGAAGTGGTGCAAAACCTACCGCTAAAGCACAACGATCGCCAGCAGTTAGTCATCAACACCCACCTCCAAACCGTTGAGCATCCCGAAATCTTTGCCCTCGGTGATTTGGCAGAATGCATGGATGCCGAAGGGCAAAAAGTCCCAGCCACAGCCCAAGCCGCTTTCCAACAGTCAGACTATGCAGGCTGGAATATTTGGGCATCTATTTTGGGCAAACCGCTGCTGCCCTTCCGCTACCAAGCGTTAGGCGAAATTATGAGCCTAGGAACTGACAACGCTACCTTAGCCGGCATGGGCATCAAGCTTGAGGGTCCCCTTGCCCACGTCGCTCGGCGGTTGATCTATCTTTACCGAATGCCCACCCTCGAGCATCAAATCAAAGTCGGATTAAACTGGGTTGCCCAGCCTCTACGGGAATTGCTCTCACCATGAAGGTC
>JAAUPA010000357.1 GCA_012034615.1 Leptolyngbyaceae cyanobacterium CSU_1_4
CCACCTCCCGACATGCCCACTCCCGACATGCCCACTCCCGACAGGGTCATTTCCGAGCTGCCCATCCCTGAGGTCATGCCTGCCGCTCCCACCGTCATGAGACCTACGCCAGACATGCCAATGCCCGAGGCGGTGGGAACTGCGCTCGCCCATCCTGCGCCTGAAGGAAAGACATAGGAGCTAACGGCTTGTTCGGGCACTTGTTGCACCGAACTAAAGATAGAACCTGCCACTCGCTGCTCCTCAGCAGATTGAGCAATGCTAAACGCCTCTTCATAGACAGGCGAGACACTTTCGCGACGCTTAGCCGTAGGAGCCGCCAGTTGTAAGAAAGTCTTGCTGCGCAAGTCTTCATCCCAAGAAACGGCAATGAACTGGTCATCGGTCCAATCGGAGGGATAGACAGGCGGAATGCGAGCCGGAGCAGAACGAGCCAGCAGCAACCAGCGACCATCGCCAGTGAGGTAGCCAATCTCGACCATGTACTCTCGATCGCTGACTGGAACGGGTAAGTACCACTCCCGCGACATCTCATCACACTCGTACTGCTGAAGGCTGTGGGGCTTTTGGGTCACAATATCGATGTTAGTGACATCGTAGAACCGCAGAGCTAGACGCAACCCTCCCTGATGACGCAGTTCCTGCTTTTGGTCGTTGGAGATGTCCCAGTAGGTGTATGCCCACTGAGGATCACGGGGCATCAAAACAATGCGGCTGTCGTCATAACCTTGGGGCAATTCTGCCAAGCCTTCATCCACTGCGGTTAGAGAAACCTCAAGGCGATCGGGCTGACCGACATCAAATTTTACTGCTTCCACTGCTGCTTGCGCCTCTACAGGACGAGATGGGCTAAGGAACCGATGACGCTGAGCCTCCTGAATAGAAGCTAGCAATTGATCTTTACGCATTCGACTATACCGAGAAACACCGTATTCACTGGCAACTCGACGAAGTTGCCGAAGAGTCATCTCTTCTAAAGGGGGACGGTCTAGGGACATGAGATTAACCTCCGGATGTGGCATCAAGGGGATCAGATTAATGCCAACGCATCAAACTGAAGATTTTCGCTAATGGGAGTGAACCAATTTTTGGAGTTTTAGGCGCAAAGAACTGGATTCAATCACGAAGAAAATTAACTGGTTTTGAAGCCCTACTGAGTGAAGAATCCCGATCGCCCTGAATTTCTGCACTGCTGAGTCTGGGTGCGAGAGCACAAAGATCTAGAGGGAGCAGATCTCCTGGGGAAACTTGGGGATCGCTTTCGTTTATCATCATGCAGAAAGTTGCTGAAAGACGCAAGAGGCTCTGAGCTTGATTTTGCAAGGATCGACGGGTTTTCAACCAAAGCGGGGATCGTTATGTCAAGAAATCATGATATTTGGTCGAGACTGGGATCGACTTGCTCTTAGGTTATATCAGGAAATCATGACATTGCCTTGTGCTGCGCTCTATCTGCCGTACGATAGGCAACAATCCCATTTTTCTCCAATTTTTTCTAGGTGTTCATGTCTCCCCAGCCCGGTCGCCCTTCAATTTCGTTCATTCGTAAAGCGCTGGCTCCGGCTGTGCGGCTGTGGTTAAGGTCGCAGGTGGAATCGGTTGAGGAACTGGATTTTCAAATTGAGGGAAGCGATCGCCAAATCCTAGCAGGCTGCATTCCCAAGGTGGCGATCGGGGCTCGTCGAGCGGTTTACCAAGGACTACACCTGAGCCAAATCGAGTTAACTGGGGAAAATATTCGCATTAACCTGGGGCAAATTTTGCAGGGGAAATCTCTGCGGTTGTTGAGCGTTGTGCCTATTTCCGGCAGCTTGGCATGGGAGGAAAGTGACCTGAACGCTTCTCTTCAGTCGCCCTTGTTTGCAAACGCTGTGGCAGAGTTCTTTTTAAACGGGTTGAAGGAAAGTGGGCTGAAGGAATTTTCTAAAGGATTGCCTGAACTCGTCCCAGCAATGAACACGCCTGGGACATTGCAAGCTGCTGAAGCGGTGATGAGTCATCGCCAACTAACGCTCAAGCTCAAGGGGCGATCGCCTTCATCCCTTTCTATCACTTTGCAGACCAGGCTGAGCCTTGTTTCGGGCAACCGATTGAGGTTGGAACAGCCGCACCTTTGGGCTGATGTGGCTGGAAAAACTTCATCGACACAGCTTGAGGATTATGAAGTGGAGCTAGGAACAGAGGTTGAGCTTCGAGAATTACGCCTAGAGCTAGGAAAGCTTTGGGTGAAAGGACAAATTAATGTGTTGCCTTAAAAACGTGTTGCCTTAAGAAAACGCGCCATTTTTAAGTGCTCTCTCTTCTCCTGGGCGATCCAGGCTATTCTAAATAATCTAAAAATAATGCTTTTTTGCTAGGTTGCTAAAAATGGCAGGAATGGTTCAGTCGGATTTGGTCAAAGCTCAACAAGGCGACCTGGGGGCGATCGCCCAGGTTCTCAATCGACACCTGCAACCTAGAGGCATCACCGCCAAACTTTTACTCCGAGATCAGTGCCTCAAGATCTTGCTGTGTTCTTCCCGTCCGTTATCCCAACCTGCCTTTGTTCAATTTATTCAAAAGCAAATCACTAGCCTCAGAATTCCTTCAGTCAAACTGGTGAGAGTCTATAGTCAGCAGTTAGGGGAGGCGGCTCCGACGTGGTCGCAGGAATTTATTCTGCCAATGCCCGAAAATTTGCCCCCCGAACTTCCCTTAGAAAAGCAGCCGCTGGAACAGCCTCATGCGACTCATTTTGAACAGCCTCATCCTACCCAGGCTTCAGTGGCGCTGGTGGTGCCCCACGTAAGGAATTTGGGGGCGATCGCTCCGTTTAAGCCAGCGCGCAGTTTGTGGCAAAAGCTACGGCAATTTCAATGGGCTTCTTTTCTGCCCTACCAAGATGTTTTTAACCCGGAACTATATCAAAGCCCCAATATCCGGCTGCTGCTTTTTTTTGTACTGTTTCCCCTTGTGGTTAACCTGGTTTCAGAAAAAGCCACTTTAACGCAAACGACTTGGCTTTTAGGAATTTATTACGCCTCAATTTTAGGTGTGGTGCTGCATCATCTGATTCAGCCGCCTCAGTTTTCTTGGGGAAACACGCTGAAATGTTTGCTGTTTACTGCTTTTATCGGCATTCCTATTTTGCTGGTGTTTCAACGCATTCCGCCGTTTACAGAGCTGTATGAGGTTTCTAAGCTGGGTTTTGTCCATCGGCTATTGGGCAGCATTTTTGGTGTAGGGCTTTTAGAGGAAGTGTGTAAGGCGCTACCGGTTTACTTTTTATTGTTGCGTCAGCAAAAGTTGAGCGATCCGCATAGTGCAGCGTTTTATGGATCAATGTCGGGGTTGGGGTTTGCGATCGCCGAAGGCGCTGCGTACTCAATTCGCTATGCGTTTGGTTTGACAGCGGGCAATCTAGGATTTGGGTCTTACGTGGCGGCAAATACAATTCGGTTTGTTTCGCTGCCGCTGTTTCATGCTGTTTTGGCAGGCATTGTGGGCTATTTCATGGGGTTGGCAGCTAT
>JAAUPA010000358.1 GCA_012034615.1 Leptolyngbyaceae cyanobacterium CSU_1_4
GGGGCGCTTTAACCCGTCCTAAACCGCTGGCATTGCTGGCGTACCTGGCATTTGAAGGCACAAAATCCCGCGACCACCTGCGCGATTTTTTTTGGGGGCAAGCCGCCGATGCTGCCGCAAGTTTGCGCGTGGCGTGCAAACAACTCCGCCCCTCCAAGGTGCTGCTCGAGCAAACTAAAACCCTTTCTTGCACTGTGCCATCAGACGTAGCTGCGCTGCTGCAAGCCTTGGACGCTGGCAACGACCAAGAAGCCGTGGATTTGTACACAGGTGTGTTTCTGCACGGTTTAGATTTAGAGCTTCCCGAATTTGAAGAAATGGTTACTCGCCACCAGCGAATATCTTGCGGCTCGAGTTTGTTTGGCGCATTTGCGCCTTGCCGAAAATGCCCTGCAAAACAACGACCTGCCCCAAGCGGCTCGAGCCGCTGCCTCTGCTTACCGCGTCGAGGGCAACCAACCACTCGAGCCAGATGTGCTGCTGCGACTGCTACGGGTGCTTGAATTGTGCCAATCCGATTTAGCTGCGCTCGTGCGCCGTGAAGCGCTGGATTTGGGGCTGAGCATCCCAATATGCAGCACAGCAAAGCTAGCCCCTTGCCTGTGCCACTGCACCGTTTTATTCAGCGCCCCGAACAAGCCCTGCTGCTGGATTATTTGCAAGACAACCGCCTAATTACCGTGGTTGGTTATGGCGGCGCGGGCAAATCGCGCTTGGCGCTCGAGGTGGCTCGAGAATGCCAAGACAGTTTTGAGGTGCGCTTTGTGGCTTTGGAGGCAATCCTCGAGCCTGCGGATGTGCCTAGCGCAATTTTAAGAGCATTTGGCGAGGAGCCTAAGTCCGAGCCACTCGAGCAGCTTAAAACCCGTATTGGGCAAGAAAAACCCTTTGCTGCTGGATAACTTCGAGCATTTGCTAGGGTTTGCGCCGCATTTGCTGGAACTGCTGGCGACGTGTTCAGGATTGCAGGTACTTGTCACCAGCCGCGAGCGCCTGAACGTACTAGGCGAAACAGTGCTGCCGCTTTCGGGTTTTGAGACAAACGCCGCTGCACTCGAGTTTTTTAGCTTTTGCGCCTTGCGCTTGGGCGTAAAATTCGATCCCACCGATACCAACGCGCCCCAGATTTGCGATGCTCTGGAGCGTTACCCCTTGGCGCTCGAGTTAGCGGCAGCACTGACCCCGATTTTGCCACTGGAGGAGATTCTAAACGCCTTGAGGGTGCATTTGGATGCGCTAAACACCAACCTGCAACCAGACCGACACCACAGCATGAGGGCGGTTTTTAATTGGTCGTGGTCGCTTTTAACCAACCCCCAGCGTGTGGCATTGGCGCGGCTGGCTGTGTTTAAGGATGGTTTTGCTCGAGCCGCAGCCTTTGCAATAACCGAAAGCAATTTAACTATGCTGGTGGCGTTGCTGCAAAAATCTTTGGTGCAGAACCAGTACAACGGGCGCTACAGGCTGCATCCGCTGATTGCCCAGTATTGCCAAGAAGCCCTAGAAGCTGTGCCGCTCGAGCAGCAAAAAGCCAGTGCCAGACACGCCGAGTTTTTTTTGGATGGCTCGAGAACAATGCCGCCGATGTTCGTACAGATAAAGCGGGAAGTGTTTTGGGGGCGTTTGAAACCGACTTGGAGAATTACAAAAGTGCATGGTTGTGGTTGTGCGCCCACCCAGATGCAGCGCGATTTGAGCGTTTGCAAGATGTGGTTTCGTTGTTTGATGCCAGAGCGAGGTTTAGCGAAGGCATACAGCTTTTTGAGACGGCGATAGCGGCGCTCGAGCCAAAGATGGTGTTAGCCCAAAGCGCTGGCTCGAGGGATGAAACTTTGTTGCGTGGACTGGCGGTGTTGCATATCAATGCGGCTTGGCTAAATACTCGAATTAATAACTCTCAAATTTGTCTGATGCACGCCAGTCAAGCAGATAAGTTGCTCGAGCCACTTGTGGAAACAGAGTTGAATCTGAAAGTGTTGAATATTCTTGGTACTGCTGCTGACAACTTGAATAAGTATGATTTGGCATTACATTATTACGAACGTTCAGTTACTATTGCTCAGAAATTACACCTGAGAATTCGAGAAGCAATGACTAGGCAAAATATGGGTCATGTTTATTCATTCTTGGGGCAGTATGAAAAGGCTATTGCTGAGTACAGTGTCTCATAAAAGAGTATAGTGTGTCATGCGAACACAAAAATACGAAGTCAAACTCAAGAAAGCTGAACGCTCACAACTGCTGCATTTAACCAAAAAAGGCAAAGCCACGCCGCGCCAAGTAAAGCGAGCCAGAATCCTCTTGCTGGCACACGAAGGCATAATAGACAGCGAAATAGCAGTGCGAGTTGAAGTCACACCCTTAACCTGCATCAACATCCGCAAACGCTTCCAAGAGTTAAGAACAGCAGTAGTCGTTGAAAAAGCCCGACCAGGACGACCAGCAAAGTTCAGTGGAGACTCTCGAGCAAAAATCACCGCCTTAGCCTGTAGTGAAGTCCCGCAAGGACGAGGAGTGTGGACACTGAGCTTATTAGCAGACAAGGCTGTTGAGCTAGGATTTGTCGAGTCAATCTCGAGGGCAACAGTACAACGCACACTAAAAAAATGAACTCCAGCCACACCGAGTCCAAAGTTGGTGTATTGGAGCTTTAGATGCCAATTATTTTGCCAGACTCGAGAATATATTGTGGTTGTACGAGCAATCTTATGACCCTAAACGCGTGCTGCTTTGTTTTGATGAACGTCCTTGCTTTCTGATTGACAATGTACTGACACCAGTGCCAATGGAATCTGGCAAAAGCAAACGAGAACACCATGAATATGTAAAAAACGGCAGTTGCACAGTGTTTGTGGCAGTAGAACCACTTTCTGGAATGCGAATCATTAAAGTCTATAAACGGCGAACTGGCAAAGAATACGCCTTGTTTATGCGTGAAGTCGCTAAACACTATCCAGAAGCCGAGAAAATTGTGTTGGTGCAAGATAATCTCGCAACCCATAGTACAGCTTCTTTTTATGCCCATCTCAAACCACAAATCGCACATAAATTAGCCCTGAAGTTTGAGATGCACTTTACTCCTGTCAGAAGTAGCTGGCTCAACATGGCAGAAATTGAGCTTTCGGCGCTCAGTCGCCAGTGTCTTAATCGGCGTATTGGTAGTCAGGAACGACTCGAGACCGAGGTACTAGCTTGGGTTAAGGCTCGCAATAAGGCGAAAGTTAAGATTACTTGGCAGTTTTCTATCCAAGCGGCTCGAGGGAAATTCAAGAATCATTATCCTTTAGAGAAAGCCAAACGCAGCAAGGTGAATAAGGGTAAATAAACTTATGAGACGCTGTACTAAGTACACCGTTTCAGAAGTCTTTAGACTTCCGAGCTATGCGAGTAGAAATAGGTGCAGCGTTGATAAGTCCGACAACTTAGCTTTGCGTAGTGAAAGGACTTATGAAAACGCTG
>JAAUPA010000359.1 GCA_012034615.1 Leptolyngbyaceae cyanobacterium CSU_1_4
CCTTTCATTCCCGGATGAATTATGATTTTGTCTATTTCTAATTTCTTCATTCAGCGTCCGGTGTTTGCTTCGGTTTGTTCAATTATGATCACGCTTTTAGGAATTGCTTGCATTCCTACATTGCCGATCGCACAATACCCTGAAATTGCACCTCCACAAGTCAGCGTGACTTCCAATTATGTAGGGGCTAACGCCGAAGTTGTGGAATCGACTGTAACCGACATTTTAGAGCGAGAACTGAACGGGATTACTGGCGTAAAGTACATTAAATCTACCAGTGCTAGCACCGGAACCAGTAGCATTAATTTAACGTTTGATTTAGGGCGAGATCAGGATTAGCGGCAGTCGATGTGCAAAATCGTGTCTCTACGGTGCAATCACGATTACCGGGTCCTGTCACGCAAACCGGAGTTCAGGTTGAAAAGGCAAATAATAACTTTTTGCTGGCGATCGGGCTATATGCCGATCGCGATGAGGCAGCGGGGGAAGACCTCTATGATGATATCTACTTGAGTAACTACGCCGACCTTTATCTAGCGGATGCTATTAAACGGATTAAGGGCGTGGGGGGGGTACAAATCTTTGGAGAACGTAAATATGCAATGCGGCTCTGGCTTGATCCAGAGCGGCTTGCCAGTCGCAACATTACGCCCCAAGACGTGGTAGGCGCACTTCAGCAACAAAATATTCAAGTGGGCGCAGGACAAATTGGGCAGCCTCCTGCATTACCAGGGCAGCAGTATCAGTATGCAGTGACGGTACAAGGACGACTCAAAAATGCTGAGGAATTTAATAACCTGGTTATTAAAACTACCAACACTGGAACACTTATTAGGCTTAATGAAGTGGGTCGAGCTGAGCTAGGTGCAGAAAACTATGGGTCAGTGCTACGATTTACTCCCAACGATCGCGTGACGCATCAAGGCGTTGGGTTAGGAGTCAATCAACAGTTTGGCAGCAATGCACTGGATGTTGCCAAAGAGGTGAAATTAGAAATGCAGCGGCTCTCTGCAAGCTTTCCACCCGGAATGCGCTATGCTGTTGCGTTTGACACGTCTACGTTCATTGAAGCGGGCGCGGGAGAAGTAGTTCAATCGTTGGTTGAGGCTGTTGTTTTAGTCGTTCTGATTTTGTTTCTATTCTTACAAAGTTGGCGATCGGCATTAGTTACAACCATTGTGATTCCTATTGCGTTCATTGGAACGTTCATCTTCGTCAAACTTTTGGGATTCTCTATTAATACCCTGACGTTGTTTGGATTAACCTTGGCAACAGGTTTGGTGGTAGACGATGCCATTGTTATTATCGAAGATATTACTCGTCGTATCCAAGAAGATGGCATGTCGCCTCGAGAAGCGCGATCGCATCCATGGATATTCTATTCGGAGTAGTGATTGCTACTTCGCTCGTATTGATTACAGTGTTTGTTCCGGTTGCCTTCTTTCCGGGTACAACGGGTCAACTTTATCGACAGTTTGCCTTGACTATCACGTTCTCTGTAGTGCTTTCAACTTTCAATGCTATTACGTTCACGCCCATGTTATCGGCACTGTTGCTTCGCGCCGAGGCACCGTCGAACAATCGCTTTTTTAATGGCATTAACTGGGTCATTGACAAAACCCGAGTTAGCTATGGTCGAGGCGTGAGTCAAGTCATTCGCCGGAAAAGCTTAGTCATGGCTTTGTTTGGTGGTGCATTAGTTCTCACTTATTTTATGTACAATTTCGTTCCTAAAGCGTTTATTCCCGATGAAGATCAGGGTGTTTTTATTACCGTTGTGCAAGGTCCAGAAGGTGTATCTCTCGACTACACCGAAAAAGTATTGCAAAAAGCTGAGGCAATTCTGAAGGCGCAGCCTGAGATTTCAAATATCTTTGCCGTTGGAGGATTTAGCTTTAGTGGTGCAACTCCTAACAACGGCTTAATCTTTTCCACCTTAAAGCCTTGGGACGAAAGAACTGGTGCCAACCAATCTTTACAAGCCATCATTGGCGGGTTTTCTCCTGCTCCTTTTGGGCTATTTCCCAAACTAGCTTCTATTCAAGAGGCAGTTGTTTTGCCTTTTAACTTGCCTGCTATTTCAGGAATTGGTAACTTTGGCGGTTTCGAGTTTCATTTACAAGACCGCACTGGGCTTGGCTTTCCAGCTTTAGGAGAAACATTGGGCAGGTTTATGGGGCGGGCATCTGCTTATCCTTCTGCCGAAAATCCTAAGCTGACAGGCTTGCGTCCTAACTTTAGTGCCAACACTCCGCAAATTTTAGTGGAGGTCGATCGCGATCGGGCAAATCAGCTTCAGGTTTCCTTAGAAGATGTGTTTAATACACTTCAAATCTTTTTAGGGTCTACGTATGTGAATGACTTTAATCAATTCGATCGCGCCTATCGCGTTTATGTTCAAGCCGATCGCCAGTTTCGTTCTAACCCAGAAGACATTAAAAAATTATATGTTCGCAGCAATCCTACCGACGGTTCTGCGGGCAGAATGATTCCGCTCGATAGTTTAGTAAAAATTACTCAAACGAATGGACCTTCGATTATTAACCACTACAACTTATTTCGCTCGGTTGAGATCAATGGTTCAGCGGCACCGGGTTCTAGTTCTGGGCAGGCTATTAACGCGATGGAAGCCGTTGCGCAGGAAACTTTGCCTAAAGGCTTTGGCTATGAATGGTCGGGGTTATCTCTTGAAGAAATTGAGTCTGGCGGATCTGCCTTATTCATTTTTGCATTAGCAGTCATTTTCGTTTTTCTGACGCTGGCAGCTCAGTATGAAAGCTTTGTTGACCCCATCATTATTATGCTGACTGTGCCGTTAGCCATTCTAGGCGCATTAACTGCGGCGATGCTGCGCGGCAGCGCTAATGATGTTTACACTCAGATTGGGTTAGTTATGCTAGTGGGGATGGCGAGTAAAAACGCTATTTTGATTGTTGAGTTTGCGAACCAATTGCGAGATGAGGGAAAGACTATTGCTCAAGCAGCGCTGGAAGCGTGTCAAGAACGATTACGTCCTATTTTGATGACCGCGATCGCCACCATTGTCGGCGCTCTGCCTCTAATGATTGCAACAGGAGCCGGAGCCGCCGCTCGCCAGTCTTTGGGAACGGCAATTGTGGGAGGAATGTGTATTGCAACCCTTCTAAGTTTGTTTCTAGTTCCTGTTCTTTATATCGTTATCAAATCGATGGAAGCGCGTGCTAGACCCAAGCACCAGCCTGTTCTAGTCGATGAGACCTTAGATGGTAAGGGCAGCAGTCTACCACCCAAAATAGGGGCTAGTCGATCGTTGGATAAAGACGGTTTGTAGCAGATGGAAAAGCGATCGTTGCCGTAGTCTAAGCAAGCTGAATTGAGATATGAAGAGCTGAAAGTTTCCTCACCCTTGCCCTCTCCTCAAGGGCTACCATGTATACACAAGTGATCGAATCTAGCCAAGTC
>JAAUPA010000061.1 GCA_012034615.1 Leptolyngbyaceae cyanobacterium CSU_1_4
TGGGACTTTGAAGGGTTCCGGAAGTCCCCAATTTGGCGGATTTAGGGGGTTTTCATACTTGCATTCAGCAACGCCAAAAATCACTCTAGTAGTCTGCCAGCTAAACTTTAGATGTTGACGGCAAGCTTCCGGTTGCGCTCCCCGATCGCCCAGCCGCCGATCGCCTCTGCATCATTACCGAGCAATTCTCAACGGTCGGTGGCAGGGGCGTTGTTAGACAGGGCACTCCCAACCTCTAAGGGAATGCCTAGATTAGGGAATGCATAGACTAAGGATTGCCGTTAGGAGAAATTTTTGCCGCTCAATTTGCTTTGCAGACTGACTGATAAGCAGATAATAAATTCTGTGCCCTGTTCTGGAGATGAATTAAAACTCAGTGTTCCACCATGTTTCTCACTAATGATTTGGTGAGAAATTGCTAATCCCAAACCCGTGCCTTTTCCCACTGGCTTTGTGGTAAAGAAATGATCAAAGATCTTAGCTTTGTCGTCCTCCTTCACCCCAATGCCATTGTCATAAATACAGATTTCCACTTGATCGGGTTCATGCATCCGTGTCCTGATCCAAATCTTGGGGGCTGGCTGGTTGGTCTGGCTATCTGTGCAAAGTTTTCCAGCATCAATGGCTTCTTCGATCGCATCCAGTGCATTTGACAGAAGATTCATAAACACTTGGTTAATCTGAGCTGGGTAGCATTCTACAGATGGAAGATTGCCATAGTCCTTGATGACTTCAACCTCGAATTTATGGTTGTAAGATCTGAGTGTTCGATGCCCCAAGATTAGCAAGGTGCTATCAATTCCTTCATGTAAATCTACTGCCTTAAATGCAGACTCATCTAGGCGAGAGAAATTGCGTAGAGATAAAACAATCTGTCGAATTCGATTAGTCCCCATCTGCATTGAGGACAAAGTCTTGGGCAAGTCTTCCAGAATGTAGTCGATATCGAGAGTCTCAGCTTGCGCCTGGAATGCTCTAACATCCTCGGCTGCTTCGGGATTGATATGCTGATAGAAACGGGTCAGGCTCAAGAGATTGTTGACATATTCATTCACATGTTCCAGATTGCCGTGGATAAAGTTAACTGGGTTGTTGATTTCATGAGCGACTCCAGCAACCAATTGTCCTAGGCTTGTCATTTTTTCGTTTTGAATCAGTTGCATTTGAGACTGTTGCAGTTCCTCAAGTATCTGCTTCAGTTCTATCGATTTAGACTGAATCTGCCGCACGTATTCTGCTTGCTGGAGGGCAATGCCGAGTTGTTCCCCAATTTGAGCTAACAATTCAATTTCGTCAGCTTGCCACTGGCGGGGGGCAGAGTTTTGGAAGGCAGTGAGCAATCCCCACAGACGATCGCCTTCAAAAATCGGGGCGATCGCATAGGCTCTGGCTTGAAATTCTTCTAGCAATGCGACGTGGCAAGCAGAATGCCCTGCTGTGTAGATATCTGAGATGGCAAAGGTTTCGTTTGCTGCATAACGTCCTCCCCAAGTCTCCATCAGGTGCGTATCCTCAATGCTAGGAAAGGTTCCCACCAGAGGTTGCCATTGAGGCGCGACCGATTCAAATAAAAAATTACCGCTCCAGTCCGGATTAAAGCGATAGATCGTCACGCGATCGGACTCAAGCAACTGACGCACTTCTTCACTAGCCGTTTGGCAAATTGCCCCAAAATCCATCGATTGCCGAATCTTGTTGACAATTTTAACCAGAGCTTTCTGACGAAGCAGGGCTTTCGCTTGGGCAGTTGTTTGAGCCAGCAAGGCAGATTGATGTTTAATCTGTTCAAGATGCTCAGATTGCTGCAAAGCAATTGCAAAATGAATAGCAACCTCCCGGACAAATTCAATTTCTGAGAACTGCCAACGTCGAGGATTGCTGCATTGGTGGATACATAGAAGTCCCCACAGCTCGTCTCCTTTTAGAACAGGAACGATCAAATTGGCACGAACCTGAAATTGTTCAAGAATCCGAACATGGCAATCACTCAGTTCAGCATTATAGATATCCGCAACCGCTTGTACCCGTCCTTGGGTGTAATAAACCGCAAACTGTGCGCCGAAACAGTGATCATAAACTTTTGCAGCCATCGCTGAAGTAAACTCTGAGGCAACATCTTCTGCGACAAACTCCCCTTCATCCCACCCACTGCCTGGAGTAAAACGAAATACACCCACTCGATCGGCGTTGAGAAACTGACGGAGCGTCGTTGACGTTGTGTTAAGAATGGTCTGCAAATCTAGAGACATCGAATTCGATCAACAATGCTGGTTAATATCTGCTCCTGTTCAATCTGCCGAAAAATTTGGTCAGTACACAAGGACAGTTGGTATGCGGCTTGTTGCAGAGCATTAAATTGCTGATCAGGGATAGGCAGAATAGACATATGTGAAGGAGGGTAGACTTTAACTAGAAGTATTCCCCCGATTAACTTCAAATAATATGAAAATCCAGAAGTCTAACGGTTCGGGTCAGCAGTTGCCAGAGGCTTTGCATCCTACCTAAACGGCTTCGGTCAATCCGCTGCCCCCGACAATGGGAAGCAGTCCAACGGTCTGTTAGGATGCACAGCACGACACTGTGGAACAGCACGACATTGTGGAGAAGCGGGGGAATTCTGACCCTTCATCGCTCAATTCAGCAACGCCAGATACAGCCTTTCCCGGCATCATTAAGTACAGTAGCAACACTTGGTAAACCCGTTATTCAAGAACTGAGAAGGAATCAGGCTAACAGCAATCTCTATGGTTTTGATTAAGGACTCTATGGTCTTGGTTCTAATTTTACGCACAAAGCTTTTTATCTGAGACCACATCATTTCTATGGGATTAAACTCTGGAGAGTAGACAGGGAGATATTCGACCCTTGCCCCAACAGACTCGATGATTGCTTTGACCTCGGTGCGATGATGAGAGTTCAGATTGTCCATCACGACAATATCTCCTGCTTTGAGTTGTGGTGCGAGTTCGACTTGAATAAATTCTAAGAAATCATTACTTTTCATAGATTTCTCTATGGTTTTGGTCGCTAATATCTCACCCCGCTTAATGGCACCAATCATGGTTAATTTCTTGCCTCGATAAAATTCTCGTAAGTGATAACTCCTCTTGCCTTTCAAAGCCCTGGCAACACTCCGGCTCATACCCACCCAAAAGCCTGTCTCATCTATGAAAACTAGCTTTTCGGGCGCTACATCTCTAATTCTGTGCCAGTAATCAACTCGCGCTTGTTGGACTTCTGGTGTAATGACTTTTTCGCTCCGATTTGTTTTTTTTTAAGGGTTAGTTTGTGCTGCTGACAAAATCTGTCCATCATGCTGGTGCTGACATTGACCCCAAGAACTTCTCTCAGATGCTCACAATACTGCCATAGGGTGTAATCAGGGTGTTCCTCTACCACCTCCATGACTCTTGCCTCATGCTCAGACAAAACACTTTTCTTCTGACTGCCACACTTTTTAGGGGTTAAGTCTCCTGTCTGTCGATATTGTTTTAATAGTCGTCTGACTGTGTCAGGACTGACTAGAAATCGTTTGGCTACTTCTCGGATAGAGCTTTTATCCTGCTCGTATGCTTCTATTATCTTTCTGCGAAAATCTACTGAGTAGCAAGTCATCAGTTGGTTTAGTTTGTTTTGTGAGGTCTTCCTCTCTATTTTACTGTGCTGACTATTCTAGGGAAAGGCTGTAATTGACCCACTTTAGCCCAGTCCACTTAGCCCACCATGCTTTTAGTTGAGAGCATGGTGTTTTTTTGTCTAAATCTCTCCCTTCCTGCAGAGGGATTAGGACAGGCGGGTGCAATAGTCTTTGGATATAACTCTATGGTTTTCTGTCGCAATCTTTCCATAGAGCGTCTAGATAGTTTCAAGAGGTTTGAATCTTTGGATCGGTGGATGGGTCGATCTGAACTGTATCGCTAATCCAATAGGACTTGACAGACGTAACTGATCAGCAAGCGCATGAACACTGATTATTTTCAGGAGAAATTAACATGAAGAGCCAAAAGGCATTATCTGCCTCGCGCCGCAATCTCATCAAGTGGGGAGTTTGGGGTTTTGGTGGTTTAATGCTTGCAACCCTCCCTCAGGTGGCAACTGCCCAATCTAGTCGGAGTAGCACCCTCACTTTCAATGCAAATGATGTTGGCATTCTTAATTTTGCCCTGTTGTTAGAGGAACTTGAAGCTGCCTTTTATGCGGCGGTGGCAGACTCTGGTCAAATTACAGACAGCAAAGAAGCGGAATACGTCAGAGTTTTAGGCGCTCAGGAAGCGGCTCATGTGACGTTTTTGCGCAGTGTTTTAGGTGAGCAAACTTTGTTTGCGACTGAAGATCTTAGCTTTAATCAAGATGGGTTAAATGCGATTCTTAGCGATCGCGATCAGATTCTCAATACGGCGGTTGCTTTAGAAGATGTGGGGGTTCATGCCTATAACGGTGCGGGTCCTAGTCTCACAAACCCTACTTATTTGCTTGCCGCCGGTTCCATTGTTTCGGTCGAGGCGCGTCATGCTGCTGGGGTACGGGCGCTATTGGGGAGACCGACCACCGAGCCAGACCGCGATCGCTTGGTCAGGGATGCAGACTTGGCCGCCGAGCTGAATCCATTTAAGGGAAAGGCTTACGACGAGTTATATACCCCAAAACAAATTGTGGCGATCGTTGCCTCACTGAACCTGATCAACAACCCCATCAACGGTGCGCTCGTTGCGTAATATTAGGAAGAATCCCATGAAAACCCCTTTGCCTCCTATCTTTCAGGCGACCTACAGCCTGTTATTGCCCGACAACTTTTTTGCACTTTTGCGCGATCGCTCCAGTCATTTTTTGAATCGGCTCCCCTCCTTCGCTCAAGCAATGGTCTTCATTCTGCCCCTGCTGTTAGCGGTGTGCTTTGTGCCGACTGCGGCGTATGCGCAGGGAGCAGTGTTGACACCCCGGCAGGTCACAGAATATGCCTTGACGTTGGAAAAGTTAGAAGCTGACTTTTATCGGCGTGGTGTGGCTGCGGCTCGGAATGGTGGGTTGGCAGGTGCGCCTCAAATTGCTAAGGATGCGATCGTTTCCTATGGGCAAGATGAAGCTAGCCATGTTGAGCAACTTTCAGCCGTTCTCCCTTCCTTAGGGGGCGACCCAAATGCTGTCACAATTCCGGCCAATCCCAACTACACCGCAATTTTAGGACGTGATCCTTTTGCTAACCCCGCAGACTTTCTTTTGGCAGGACAATATGTCGAAGATCTGGGCGTTGCCGCCTACAAAGGACAAGTGCAAAACCTCTTAGCCGCAGGGGAGGCTGGTAAAACTGTTCTGGCAGCAGCTTTAGCCATTCACAGTGTAGAAGCTCGACATGCCGCTGGCGTTCGGTTTCTGCGGCAAGCCTTGCTAGGAGCAGACGTGAATCCTTGGATTTCAAACAATGCTAGCAGCACCGAAGTGATCTATAACGAGAACCGAGGCGGCTCTCCCATTCCCTTTAGTTCTGATGCGTTTGATGGCTATGCCACTCAAGATGAAGTGCTGGCTCTGGTCGAACCTATTTTGAAGGGTGTTCAGCAACCTTCTGCAACCCCGCAGCCTTCTATATCCCCAGAGCCTGCTGCAACCCCGCAGCCTTCTGCAATTCCTCAGTCCGCTCCATCTGCACAGCCCATCCCTTCAAACGGTAGTGGTTCTCCCACCCCTGTCCGTGCCTTATGGTGAGGCATTAAAAGTTTATTAAAGCCGCTGAGGTAAAGTTTGCCACTCTTCAATTAAAAAGGGTGGCACTTTTAGATCAATTGTTGATGCATTTTCGGTCGTTAGGGTCAGGTATAAGGGCGTTTTGGGGTTGAGCTGTGGAAGAATAGGCTGGATATTAAATTCTCCGATCGCACCGGGAGGAAGGTGGGCGGCTGTGCTTGGGGCAGTGAGAAACTGTTGGCGATCGTCGAGCCGGAGCGGTTGACTCGGGTTGAGAATGACTGAGTTGGGAAAGCCTACGAGGCGGAGCCGTACTGTAAATCCGCGCTGTGGGGAATCGGTTGGGCGCACTTGAAAGGCGATCGCTTGCCAAGATTTCCCCGTTTGATCTTTCAGCGTCCACTGAGATTTATATAGCAATTTGCCCGGAGATTCGTGGAATTGACGAATTTCGGCGGCGGCAGGAGCACCAGTTATGCCGCTCAAGAAAATTAGAACAGTGATGAGGATCGCCAGTCGCAAAGATTTCAAATACTTCATAGTCTGCACTTTTAAAGTTTTGCCACGACTGCCCCCCACAGGTTGCTCGCAGGTTGCTTACAGTTGGTTTAGCGTTGTAGTCAAGGGTTGGATCGGGGTTGGAGCCAGACGAATCAAAGCGATCGCCGCTTGACTTAGCTCCCAACTAAATCTAATGCAAACCTGACCTTAAGTCTAGAATGATATCTTCTCTGATGCTCTAAGATTATGTTGGGAAGAGAAAAATACAGATTAAGAAATACTAAAATTGTCCCCTTGGTTGAAAACACTTTAGGAAAGGTGGGAATGATGAAAGCGCTTGGCTAGAGTAGGTTTAAGAATGTATTTATCAGCTCCCTTGCTTCATCCTCCTTTAACCCGTCAGATCCCAGGTATTGCCCATATTGGTCGGCTTCAGATGCAGCAATTAGCGCTCCAAATTCCTGTCTTACAGGCGCAAATTGTTTACTGGGATCAGTCAGAAACGCGACAAGCAAAAATACGTCAGGTCACTTCACTCAATGAACCGCTTGGTGAATCGAATTCCCGGCTTGATAAGTATCAAAATATACTCTTTAACTCTAACGAGTTTTTAACACAACTTGCAACTTTGCCGTTACAAGTATTGACCGTTGTAGAGACTTCCTCGATTGATGCGATCGCATCGGTTTGTCGCTTCGGTCAGCAGGGCGACTTTCTGTTACTTTGGACTCAAGAACGCCTTTCTACATCTCAGCAAATGCTGGTGGAAGGGCAGGTTCAGCTTTTAGAGCATTTTTTAACAATGCACCAGGCGCATCTGCGGCAACAAACAGAAACTCAACTTTTAGAGCAAATTTTGCAGTGTGCAGAGCACCAGCTTCGCAATCCCTTAGCGTTAATTAGCCTTTATGCTGAAAACCTTTATATGGGGCTGTCAGCGGAGGCACAAAAGCAGCAAGTGGCGTTGATTCGAGAGACAACAGCTCAATTGACCGAAAGCGTCTCTAATTTGTTTGCCTGTGGGCAGCAGTCGCAGTTAAAAATTGCTTCTTGCGAGGTGTTAGAAATTTTGCAGGATGCTGCGGCTGGGTTGCAGCCTTGGCTTCGAGAGAAACAGATTAATGTTTGTTTTCCTAAGTCACTGCTGCATCTCTCAATCGATCGCTGGCAAGTTCAGCAAGTGTTCCACAATCTTTTGCATAATGCTGTACAGTTTAGTCCTTTGGGCGGTGTTATTACCTGTCAGTGGCAGGTATTTCGGCAGGAGGTAGTGATTACAATTTCTGATCAAGGTTGTGGATTACCTGAAGCTGATATTGAGCAGGTATTTATGCCGTTTTATTCGCGTCGTCCGGGAGGGACGGGGCTAGGACTGGCGATCGCCAAAAAATTATTCTCGATCATCAGGGCAGCTTGTGGGCTGAAAACCGACCTGAAGGCGGCGCAAAGTTTTCCCTCAGCTTGCCAAAATCATGAATTTGACCCCATAAACCTCAGCCTGAGCCTATTTTCAGCTCTATATTTTTTTGAGTAATTATGAGTATGACAATTTCTGCACCCAAAGCTCCTACCTCTGGTTCCTCATCTGTAGTTCCGGTTTCTATTTTATTAGTAGACGATCAACAGCCGTTTCGCCAAGGATTGCGAACATTATTAGATTTTTACAATATTAATAGTTCCACTAATTTCACCATTGTTGGAGAAGCGGCATCCGCAGATCAGGCTTTTAACCTAGCGATCGAGCAGCATCCTACCTTAACGCTGCTGGATTTAGAGCTGGCGCACGGAGATGGCATAGAGGTGCTGAATCGTTTGGCAAATATGAGCTATGCGGGTAAGGTGCTAGTTTTGTCGTCTCATCACCAAGATGAATGGGTGTTTCGGGCAATGCAGTCTGGGGCGCGGGGATATGTGTGCAAAGATCGGCTTGCCACTCAGTTGCACGAGGCGATCGCCACCGTTCTCCAGGGTGAAGTTTATCTGTCGCCTGAAATTGCAACAGGGTTCTTTCGGATGTTCCATTTCTATGCAGGGCGATCGTTACAAGCTAGGCAGTCGGTGCATTTAACAGAGCGTGAACAGAGGTGTTGCACTGGTTAGTTCAAGGAGCTTCTAATGATGCGATCGCTCAGCATTTGTTTATTACCATTGCAACAGTGAAGGCACACCTGACGGCAATTTTTGAAAAACTACAGGTGACTAGCCGCACCCAAGCGATCGTTAAAGCGCTGAAGCTAGGAGTAGTGACCGCTTAATGAGTAATTATCTTTCAATTGCAACCGTCACCGCATCATTGCAGAGGCTGTTACAAGCTTCCGTGCAAAGAGACATTGATGGAGCCAGAGTGACCACCGTTCGCCCTGGAAGTGTAAGCAGTGGCGGAACCCCCGAATCAGGGGTAAATTTATTTCTGTACCAAGTCAGTCGTAATTCTGCGCTCAATAACGCCGATGCTACGCCGTCTCGGTCTAAAGGAAGCCCTATTAAACGACAGGCAGCGATCGATTTATTTTATATGATGAGCTGCTATGGTAACGAAACAGAGCTAGAGCCGCAGCGATTGTTGGGCAGTGTCATTCGGACTTTCAATGACCAGCCGCTGCTGACTGAGGCAATGATTCGAGAGACAACGCTGGATTCAACATTTCGTTTTCTAGCCGATTCTAATTTGGCAGATCAAATACAGCAGGCATTGATTATTCCTATCAATATGAATTTGGAGGATTTATCTAAAACTTGGTCGGTGTTTTTTCAAACGCCGTACCTATTATCGATGGTCTATAAAGTAATGGTGGTGATGATTGATGGTGATGAAACTATGAAACGGGCATTACCCGTGCGCGATCGCAATATGGGCGGCATCGTTCCGTTTCCTCATCAACCCATTGTGGAACAAGTGGCTTCTCAAGCAGGACGCTTTGATCCAATTTTGTTAGACAGTACATTGCTAATTCAAGGCAGGCAGTTTGAAGGAGCCGAGGTACGGGTTCGCATTAGTGGTGTAGATATTATGCCAACTGAAGTCAGCGCCCATCAAATTATTGTTCCGCTTGCTTTGGTGCCTCCCCATCTTTTACGAGCAGGTGTACAAAATCTTCAGGTAATTCATCAGGTCAGTACTGGAATCACAGATCCACCCTATCGCAATGTAGAATCGAGCGTTGCCCCTTTTGTGCTGCGTCCGACCATAAAGAGTATGCAGGTTTATTCTATTGAGCAAAATGATGATCTCAGAACAGCAAATGTTATCGTTCAGGTAAACTTGCCTGTAGGCGTTAAACAGCGGGTAATATTAGCGTTAAATGAGTGGACTATTGATCAGCCTGCGGTTTACCTATTGAGTCTCAGCCTCGTGACCAGGATACTGACGAAGTAATGATTCCAATCATTGACGTTAAGGCGGGAGAATATCTGGTGCGGCTGCATGTGGACGGCGCAGAGAGCCAACTGGGCATTGACACCCAACCCGAAAGTCTCACCTTTAATTGGTATAACAGTCCAAGAATTGTAATTTAGAGGAATGAAACGTGGAAGATCAAAATATGGAAAATTCAAACCTGGAAGATCCAAATATGGAGAATCCGAGCATGGATGAAGAACTGCTTGGGAACCGAATGAATTTAGAACTGGAGTCGATCGGCTTAAATCAATTAAACGATTTGGGCAATAAGGCTATTAGTCTAGGGCTCATTGCTGGTCATGGGCATCATGGCGGACAGTATGAGTTGTTGCATCAGGGTAAAGTGGTGACTCTCTCTCCGAGTGAAGCGGTAACTTATCTAGAAAATCTAATTCGAGAGGTAGGAGCGTAACCACTCTTTTATTTCCATAGCAGTAAAGAAGTGGCAGGAAAATACTGCTCCGAACCGCCCCTTAAGTCCCCCATTCTGGGGGACTTCCAACCTTTCAAAGTCCCCCAGAATGGGAGATTTAGGGGACTAATAAGATGGGGCATCCCACTGGGACTTTATTTAAACGCCGATCCCTAAGTACGTCATGAGCGTGTAATGTGTTAACCGACAGCATCGTAGATTGGTATCAGGAAAATCAGCAATATCTAGACGCACAAATTAATCGGTTGCGTCAGCGGTTAAATCATCAGATCCAAGATACAGATTCGCTAAGGGCGATCGCTTCTAGGGCAATTTCTTTAAACTTTCCTGCTTTTGCTCTGGATCAATTGCGGCAGATCTTTGAGTTGTCTGACTTTGAGCAAGATTTGCTATTGCTATGTGCCGGAGTTGAACTAGAATCCGACTTTGCTAGTCTTTGTGCCAAGGCTCAAGGCAACCCTCAGCGAACCTATGCGACGGTGAGTTTGGCACTTGCCCTGTCGTCCCAACCCGACTGGATGGCATTGTCGCCAGAGCGTCCTTTGCGGCGATGTAAGCTGATTGAGATCGGCTCTGGTCACGCCTTTACCCATAGTCCCGTCCGAATTGATGAACAAATTCTTCACTATTTATTAGGCAATCGTCATTTAAACGAGCAGTTAATGGGAATTGCCACTCCCTTGAGTGTTTCAGAATCTTTGGTGCCTAGCCATCAACAATTAGCTGAAGAAGCGGCTGATACGTGGCAGGCGGTTTCTCAAGTCAACGAGGTATTGCCGGTTCTGCAATTGCCGGTGCTACAACTGTGCGGCAGCGATTTGGCAAACCAACGGGCGATCGCCACTCTTGCTTGCACCAGCCTCAATCTTAAGCCTTATGCCGTTTCAGCAGATTTATTGCCTGTCGATTTGACCAACCTCAACCTCATCAAGTGCTTGTGGGAACGAGAATATGTGCTCAACCAAACGATATTAGTGCTGGAATGGTTGGATACTGGCGCGCGAGAACCCAGGCTAGACAATGCCATTGCGCATTTACTAGAAACCATTGATGCGCCAGTGATGCTGTTGAGCCGCGATCGCCGTCGCCAAGCTTCTCGTCCCTACGTCACTTTTATGGTTAAAACGCCCACCTCAGACGAACAGCAACAGCTTTGGCAGCAGGCATTGGGCAAGTCGGCAACCGATTTACAACAGTCAGTGGCATATCTGATTTCCTATTTCAATTTAAGCGCCCCAACGATTCGGACTTTGGGAAGCAAAGTGCAGCAGCTTCAGAAGCAGACTGGTCACTCTCAAGCTTTGCCTGGGGCACTCTGGAATCTTTGCCGCACTCAGGCGCGCCCTCGATTGGATGAATTAGCCGATCGCATTGAGTCGAGTGTGGGCTGGGATGATTTGGTTTTGCCTGATTTAGAACGACAGGTGCTGCACAGCATTTCTTTGCAGCTTAGACAGCGAATTAAGGTGTATCAGGAATGGGGGTTTGGCAAAAAAGTCAGCGCGGTTTAGGCATTAGCGCGCTGTTTGCAGGAAGTAGCGGCACCGGAAAAACGATGGCGGCAGAAGTTCTGGCCAATGAATTAAATTTAGATTTGTACCGCATTGATTTAAGCGCCATTGTTAGTAAATACATTGGTGAGACGGAAAAGAATCTAGGGCGGGTGTTTGATGCGGCAGAAACGGGCGGTGTCATTCTTTTATTTGATGAAGCCGATTCTTTGTTTGGCAAACGATCGGAGGTGAAAGATTCTCACGATCGCCACGCCAACATGGAAATTAATTATTTGTTGCAGCGAATGGAAGATTATCGGGGATTGTCGGTGCTGACGACGAATTTGAAAGGGGCGATCGACCAGGCATTTATGCGCCGGATTCGATTTATTCTCAACTTCCCCTTTCCCGACCCGACCCAACGCGCCGAGCTTTGGCGACGAATTTTTCCGAAAGAAACGCCCACCGCAGGACTAGATCCGGTGAAGCTAGCTAAACTTAGCGTGGCGGGCGGCAATATTCGCAGTATTGCCTTAAATGCGGCATTTTGGCAGCAGAGGCAAATGAAACGGTGCAGATGAAACACATTTTAGAGGCTGCCCGGGGCGAGCATATTAAAATGGAAAAACCTTTCACTGATGTTGGGGTGAAAGGCTGGGTCTAGGCTGATGGATGATTTAATCGAGGATCGGGCTTTAATTCTATTTAGCCGCGATCGCCTGTCCTAAGAAGGCGATCGGAGGATCAGGCTTATCCTCAACACCAGACTTCCCAAAGGGGTGTCAATAGGAGGATCTCAAGGGCGCTACTTATTCTTTCGCAATAGAAACAGTCGGCTCAGAAGGTTTTTCAGCCAACCCTAATTGATCCCTTGCCTGAGAAATGGTGTAAGCTAGCCCCGCTTTGCCTGCCGACAAAATCGACTTCCCGGTTTCAGAAGCAAACTCTTCTGATTTGACCTCTTTGAGATTTTCTAACAAATTTTTAGAGCGCTGTCCGGTCGCAATGGCTTGGGTGCTAATCCAATCGAATAAAACGAGCACCAGACAAAGGGTTAACCACGCCAGCACCACTCCTTCTTTAAGCAGGTTGTAGGTAACGACAAATACTTGAGTGTAAGCTCCAATCGTAGTAGGAGCTGCAAGGAGTTGTTGAAGTTTAGACAGTTGGGCTAAAAATTGATTGCTCATGGCATTAGTTAAGACGCTACAAGAGTGAAGTCTTAATGTTCTGCAAAGAGCGTGGGAATTTCAGTAGACTAAGGTCTGAATTTTGGGTCTGAATTTTTGGGTCTGAATTTCACTCTTCAATTTCTAGCTGGGCTACGACGATCGCACAGAAAATAAAGGCGGCGACCATGGGCATAGGGCAGTGGGAAAGATAGCTAGCAAGAATGGCGATCGCAGTGCTGACAATAGCTGCTAACCGCCAGCGTTTTTCATCAGCCGTTAGCCCGCGCTCTTCTTTAATTAGGCTCAACACTTGGTTTGGAATAGGCAAGGGCATCACGCCATGGGGAGGAAATGCCCAAAACTCATTACGGTTAGGCATGAAGAGATCAGTCCAGCCATTTTCTGCACACCAATCTTCAATCCAGCTCAGGCAATAGTGATTCATAGTCTTTAACGTGTGGCAAAAAAATGGCGCTACTTGCACAAATCCGCTCTGTTGCCCAGAGCAGACAGAACGGACTGAAATGACAAATCTATAACTTCTAGATGTCTCATTTAGCAGGCTAACAGAGGCTTGAAGGGCTGTGGGGTCAAGGCAAACAAAGTTTACTTAAGAGCAAAATTTGATTTACAAATTGATACTTACTGATACGTTGCAATATTTCTTTTTAGTACTGTTTAGCGACTTTAGCGATCGCCGCCCAACTGCTGAAACGGTTCGCTGATCATTGGAGGCACCCCAGTTTTGCGCCCTCATCCTCAATCCCTCTCCCAAAACGGGCAAGAGCCTTTGATTCTGGCTCCCTTCTCCCGCTCTGGCCTACCGTGTATACACAAGTGATCGAATCTAGCCAAGTCCCTGGCGAACCGCCCCCCAACCTCCCAAATTGGGGAACTTCCGATCCAGTTCTGTGCTTCAAAGTCCCCCAAATTGGGGGATTTAGGGGGCGAAAAAGCTTGGAACGAAGCCAGTCTAGACTTATGTATACACCGTAGCCCGCTCTGGCAGAAGGGTTGGAAATGAGGGCAATTCATACTCGGATTCAGCAACGCCCTATTTCCTCAAGCGATTTCCTTAAACATCTACTGCCTCTTCGATGGTAAAAAAACCTTCCTCCTCCCGTACCGAAGCCTCCACCAAATCCGTTACCCCTAGCTCGATCGTTTCGTTATACAGATAGGCAATATCCAATGCTTCTAGGGTGGCACGAATGTGAGTCCGGATGGGTTGACTACCCACAGTTTTTACTAGCTTTGACGCATTCATTTGAGCATTCCAGCCGTATGCGGTGCCATGGAGTTTTACCAGTTGATCTAGCAATTTCACTAGGTTTTCTGTTTCTAAGGGACGGATAGTGGGGCAGTGAGAACTTACAGCGGTTTCAAAGAACTCTTGCATCGTCAAGGCGGCTTCTGTGCCAAACTTTTCGGCGGCAATCTGAGGAATTTGAGCGCGATCGTTTTTGGCGCTGAGGGTGGTGGTGCCGCTGTACCACACGTCATTGCGCAGACTGGATGCTACGACACCAAATGTGTAGATGGGGTAAGGATTTTGGCAAAATTGCTCTTGGTCGCCGTCGTGCTGAATAGAACGGGCTGACCAATTCAATAACCAGTTAAGGTTGCGATAGGCTTGCAGCCGTCCCACTTTGCCTAGCCGTCCCACTAGCTCGACTTCATCGAGCAGCAGCACCCAGCCTTTGTAGCCACAGAGGGCGATCGCATCTGCCATCACGCCAAAATAGGCGCTGCCATGCTGAGTATTGCGAAAGTTGGTGTCAAACTTGGGAAAGGTTTCGCCCCGACAGTTGCGATGAATGCGCTTAAGTTCAGGACTGGTGAGGCGCGTTCCCATTAAGTCGCCCATGAGCAAATCTTGCTCTTCGCCCGTGGTTAAAAAGTAGTCTTCCAACACAATGCTAGGCAGGGGATGGCTGTAGCGATCGCGCTGAGAAATGGGGCTATTGAGCAGGTCGCCCGCTTTTTTAGAATTCAGCCCCTTTATTAGACCAGTCAGCTTTGAGTCGGGTGTACGAATCACCGATGCGACTCGTCCGTAGAAGTTCATCAGGTGATGACAAGACACTTCCCGGCTCAGAGAAACGCGGCTAACGGCAAAGCCCATATCCAGAGCAACGTGTTCTACGGTCGTCAAGGCATGGGTTTTGCCCTGCCCGTAAGGACCCCAAGCGAGTCTACCCTTCGGTCGTTTACCTTGGACAAATTGAGCCAGGTCTTGGCGGATTACATCGGTGAGAGATGCCCGCAAGTCTGGCAATTCGCGGGTAGAGGTGCGAGTGGGAATGCCTGCCCGAAGGGATTCAATAATGGCGATCGCCTTCCTGCGGTTTGCGTCATAGCGTTCCATATCAGCCCTCCTCCAATGCCATCAGCGTGGTTGCAATGACCTTGGCGCGAAGCTGGCTATGCTCATATAACTCGGGCATGGGGCGATCGGGGTGGAGTGGCAACCCAGCTTCTTGAAACAGTTGCCCTAAACGGGTCTGCACCTGATCGGCAAAGCTGCGCCCCTGGGTCACCAGATGGATATCGGTATCGACAATATCGGCAAGGGGATTGAACTGATCGATCGCCAGCAACCCACTTTGCAACCGCATCCACAGCGCCTCATAGCTCTTAAAGCCTCGGCGATCGTCTTCAATCATTTCTCGCCGTCCTGCTAGCAGTAACAGAAAATGATCCAGCAGTTCGCCATCATCAATAATTTGCCGGAACAGTTCGCAGGTGTCTTTAATCGCGTTGGCAGTGTAGCGATAGCGACGAGTTTCGGCACTGCGCTCAGTCATCACTTCCAAATCATCGATCGCCACGACCAGTCCCGTCATTCCTGCCATGTGCAGCAAGCGAATCAGAGAATTGAGCCAGTAGCGGGCATTTGTTTTTTGCAACCGCTCAAATAACAAAGTCGCCTGTTTTTGATGGCGCTCCAACTTTTCTCCTGCTAGCCACTTGAGCGCTACTCGAATACTTTCTTCGTTGCCCATAATCAACCGATTGCTAATCACACTGTAGGCAAACGCCCGAAAAGACGCACCAAAGTCGGCATCCCGCAATGTTAACCCGATCGTTCGTTTGATTTCATGCACTGCCAAATCGCGGGTCAAGCCCTGGTCTTCAATCAACAGCGACAGCATGGCATCATCATTGTCGTATTGCCCGTAGCCCAGCTTTTTTGCCACTTGGTGGCAGAGTCCGCTGACCAACTTTTCGGTGTCTAACTGTTTGACGATCGCCCGATATAACCCTGGCAAATCATTCAAGCGATATTCCAATGCCGTCAGATAAACCGTTTGATAGCCCAAGGCTTGAGCATCTTGCAAAGCGCATTGCAACAGATGGGTTTTACCTGTCCCTTCGCCACCCACCAACACTTTCACCTTGCTGCCCCCATCGGCAATATAGTTCGCCAGATAATGATCTCGCAGCCGATTCAGCCAGCGATCGCGCCCTAGCGTCATTTCCATCAGCAGATCAGGATGGGGGGGTGGCTCGCCCGAAAGCAATGCTTCAATGTCTAATTCATCGATTCGCATCAGGGTTAGTCTAATCCATCAAATGTATCGCCAACGTGCTGACCCGGCTCTCTTGCCCTTGGCTATTCACTAATAAAAAGCTACTCGCTGGGTTCCGGGAAGGCTCTAGGTCAAACTGATACTGATCATACTGAATTTGGGATTGTTCTTTTAACCGTGCCAAGTCAAAGACAAACAGCGCTTCAGGATAATCTTGCTTGGCGGCTTGCTTCAGGGTCAATAGGCGATAAATGTCTTTCAGCGGAATGGAATGCCCCCAAGCCACACTATCTTGCTTCAGCGTCAGGGTGTTCAGCAGTTCGTAGGCGCTCAATAGTTCCTTGCAGAATCGGGTTGCATCAAACTTGCTCTCAATGACTTTGCGGTATTGCCCTGCCACCCAAGCGCCCAACTGTTCCGGGGCGAAGGCTTTGGTTTGTTGCGATCGCCTTCCCACACTCAAACGCACATAGCCTTGTTCCCGATTAAAAGTTAGTTTGAAGGGTGGAAATTCATAGTTTGGAAATTCGCCCCGCACCGGAATTCCTGATGTTTTTAACACCTCTTCAATAGCAGCCGCATAATCATCCGATTGGACAAATTTTTGGTCAATTTCGATTGCATCGCGCAGAATTATTTCCTGTTCTTCCCAGCGATCGCCTAGCTTGTCTAGCTCATCTGCTAAGCCTTCTAGAGATTGTGCTGAGGTTTTGAAATCCCATTCTTTGAGTGAGCGCTTGGCGATCGTCCAGCCCTTATTCAGCCGCTTTAGGGCAGTATCAATTTCGCTAATGGCAGATTTTTCTAGCGCGTCGTCGAAAGGTTCCATAGCTGAAAGCGATCGGGAAAATTGAGTCTTTCAATCCTACCTCAAATTGAGGCAGCAGGTGCAAAATTTTGGATCAGTCCTGTTTTCAGTTTTCAATTGACTTGCGTCAACCAGCTTACTAGGTCTGTCAACCCAGCAAAGTCTAGCAAGGCTTCGCCAAGTTCTTCCAACTGCGCCAGGGGTAACGCCTCAACCTGAGATTGCAGGTCTTCGGGTAAAGCGCCAACTCGTCGGGTTAGTTGCCGCATGACTAGTGACTGTTCTCCCTCTTGGCGACCCTCTTGGCGACCCTCTTGGCGACCCTCTTGGCGACCCCGCTCAAACCCAATTTCTTCAACACTGGTAATGTATGGCATTCGGCGTTCCTCTTCGTAAGCCTGCAATTCAGCCCAAAACGATCGCGTCAATTCTTCTGGCAATATCATAACCCAGTCGATGAATTTGAAGGGATTCACTACATTGCTCTAACCGTGTCTCTATGCACCCTACCCTTTCTGCCACTGACCTTGCCAATGCTTGGGCTTATGCTGAAGCTTTTCCTGAGGAAATCGAGACCGAAATTCGGGAAAATGATGAAGTGATGGGCGTGTTTTAATTAATGGCACAGCTTGAGGAATCCGTGTAGGGTAAATTAGTTTTGGGTCGTTTGTCCTTTTAGTTTATGACTTCATGAAGACTACAGGTCCTCCCATTCTTCACGGCTCACCCCTGCCTCGCTCAACACCTTCAGCAGTAACCCTTTACTGATATCTCCCTGGTGAGGATTGGGAATATAGACCTTATTTTCCTCGCGCACCATATACTGATGTCGTTTACTGGAATAAGGCCCAACGAACCCTAAACGTTTGAGATTTTTGATCAAGTCTCTCCGGCTAATGGAACCAAGTGTTGGCATTACGCCACCTCTTCCGGTTCCATGCTGAAGTTCAGATCAATGCCATCAATTACAGGAATTTCATGCCCCAATCGAAATCCTAAGATAATCCACTCTTCTAACACTTCTCGCAGAAGACTTTCACATTCTTCGTGGGTTTCGGCGTTGGATAGTACGCCTTTGCAGGGAGGAATGTGACTATAGTGAGTTCCATCTTCTAAAATTTCGTATTCTGCTTTTGCCATCGCAGCTTGAATGTACTCTGTCAACATCTGCTGTGCCTCATCACTTCTACTAATCCTAACGGAAATCGAACTGTAGTTTTGGTGAAAAAAATCGATCCGCCAGAGGCGGAGACACGAGTGAAGAAAAACAAGAGCAGAGGGCAAAAGAGCAAAAGGGTAAAGGGCTATGTCCTCGCAGCAACCCAGACCACCCGGAAACCGACGAGCCCGACACAGAAGTCGGGGGTGAGCCTGCTGCAATCGGCAGAACGGCAGAACCAAGGATAGTAGTTCCACGAACCACCGCGCAAGAGCCTTGTATTCTTCTCTCCGCCTACATTCCAGGCATTTCCATTAGTCGGCGCGCCTTCATAGATTTCGTGATAAACGTCTTCGCACCATTCCAACACATTACCGTGCATGTCGTATAGCCCAAATCCATTGGGCGGGAAACTTCCCACATCGCTCGTTTGTTCTCGATAAATTCCTTGTGGGGCGGAACTGTAGGTAAATCTGCCATCGAAGTTCACAAGGTCAGGCGTGATCGCCTCACCAAAATGAAAGGGCGTAGTGGTTCCGGCTCGGCAAGCATATTCCCATTCGGCTTCGCTGGGTAAGCGGTAGGGGTTTCCTGTCCTTTCGGAGAGTTTCTGACAAAAGGCGATCGCATCATGCCACGAAACTTGTTCAACAGGACGGTTTTCTCCTTTGAAGTGAGAAGGATTATTGCCCATGATGGCTTGATACTGCGCTTGGGTGACGGCAAACTTGCCCATGTAAAAAGGGGCGATCGTCACGGAATGCTGAGGACTTTCAGAATCCCGCCGCTCCGCTTCGCTATCCGGTGAACCCATCTGAAAGGTGCCACCTGGAATTGCCACCATATCTAAAGTCACACCATTCCCCAAATTCTCTCTAAAGTATTGAGCTTGGGCAGAACGGCGATCGAGCGTCACTTTTTTCTCACGTCCAAAGAACCCTGCCGATTCTACGTTTTTTACAGTTACAACTTCAAAGCTAAACCACTGTAAAGGGCTACCACTTTCATGCTTTTTAGGTGCTGCAACCTTTGGAGAAACAGGCGGTTTGTCTTGGGGGAGCGGCTGAACCAGAGTTATGGGCGATCGCCGCCCTGTAACCCCCCACAGCAAAGACTCAAATGGATCAGTCTCTTGCTTCCGAAAATCCACATAAGTCATATTCTTCAACAAAATCGGTAACTGAGGTCGTATCGGCGCATTGGGCAACAACACCGGAATCACAGGCGTACCCTGCTCCACAAACTCCCGCAAAAATGCCGAAATTTCTCGCCGTTGCCAAGGTCCTACTCCCTCTTCCCCAACAAACACCGCTACGGTTTTAATGACTGCAATATCTTGCTCCAAAATATCCAGCCAATCTCGCCCCGGTATCAGTTGCTCTTCATCTAGCCAGGGCACGAGGTTTTGGGCACGCAGTTGGCGGGCAATATCTCTAATAAAGCGCTTGTCTTCGCTGTTGTGGCAAAGAAACACATCAAACTGGGCAGGACGAGTCATTAGAAGATAAGCAGGGCGATTTCTCCTAGATTATGGCATCTAGGCGGAAAGAGGCAGACGAAAGAGAGTTATTTTGTCTCGGATTGCTGATGCTCACCCATATCTTCAATGTGACGGCGCAAGGCTGCATTGATTGAAGCTTTGTGTTCTTCTGTATAGGATTGAAACCACTTGAGAACATCTAAATCAATCTGAACCCACTGACGCACTTGCGCCGCAGGAATCCGCAGAGTTGCCTTTTCAAAAAACTCTTCTGTCAAGGGCGGAATATCAGAGTAATCGATCTCATCATCAGCCATTGCTTCTAGTGCCGCCCAGTTAGTCCGAGAGATATTGCTGGAATTTTTGCCGCTCATATCGATTTGCCCTTCGTGCTGAAATGATTCGGATCACATCACCCTGCCGTTCTATCCAAACAACGATCGCCACACCATTACCCAGAAACCCAATCCCAAACCAACGGTCTTCACCATAGTCAAACCGATCATCTATCTCAATAAACATTGACCTATCAAACATCTCAGAGACATCTGCGAAGTCAATCTCATGTTTACGAATATTCTCCAGATTCTTCGCTTCATCCCACTCGAATTGCATGAAATCCTGATCAGGTTAGCTCTATTATTGCGCATCCCTAGCCATAAATGAATCGTGGAGGAGCAAGGCGGAATAATCCTAACGAACTCTGCTCAAGGGTTGCAGGCATTGAAAGAATCCAACAGGAGTCCAATAGCAGCAGAGATCCTAAAAAGTTGCAGCAATGAATTCAGTCTGAGGTGAAGAATACCCTTAGAATAGTTGGGATTTTATCCACACGACTCTAGCGATACTCTTATGCCCCGCCGCACTGATCTCCACAAAATCCTGCTGATTGGTTCTGGTCCCATTGTCATTGGACAAGCCTGCGAGTTCGACTACTCTGGAACCCAAGCCTGCAAAGCCCTGCGCGAAGAAGGCTATGAGGTGGTGTTGGTCAACTCCAATCCCGCAACGATTATGACCGACTCTGAAACCGCCAACCGTACTTAT